>DAIMKE010000066.1:0-12640 GCA_036721875.1 Bradyrhizobium sp.
GGAGAAGCCGGCGCCTTGGCGGCGAGGCCGGCCTGCTGGCGTGGCTCACGGCCCTGACCTTTTCGCTGGGCAAGGAAGCCAAGGCCGCTGACCCCAACGTCACGTTCCTGGACGACGGCAACATCGCCTACAAGGACCTCGAGCACGGCTCATTCGAACTCGTCACCAAGGAGGCTGTGCCGCGGCACATCGTCGTCGAGGATCCCGGAGTAACCATCGTCCTGCGACCGCAGGGGTCCTCGGTCATCGTAAACCAGCTCCAGAATTCTCCCACGCGCATGGCGGAATTGCAGGAGGCGCAGCAGGAGGTGCTTTCCACCGCCACAAAAGGCGTGGGCTCGACCGGGTCGAGCACGCCTCCCTCCGACAATTCGCTGCCGGTGCAGCCGATCAATTTCATCCAGAACGACAGTATCCAGCCGGCGCAGAACACGCTCGCTCCTCTGCCGGCGAGCTTCGTGTCAATCCCCGAGACCATCATCGGGCAAATTCCGCCGCCGGCACCGACGCCGCCCACGTTCGGTGCGTTTCTGGCACCGACCGAAAATGACACCATTGCGTTCGACACGTTCACCGCAACCTCGGGCACTTTCGCCGCCAGTTCCTCCAACGGCGCGCCACTGACCTTCGGCATCAGCGGGGGAGCGACCGGCAGCACGGTGGTGGAGGGGGAGACATTCGACGTATCGCAGGACGGGCCGTTCGGTACGCTTTTCGTCAACAGCGCGAACGGCGACTTCACGTTCGTCCCCGATGATGACGCCATCAATGCCCTGACGGAGCCCGCGGCCGCAAACTTCACCGTGACGGTGTCGGACGGCACGCTCTCGGCCAATCAGACCTTTACGATCGCCATCAACGGCACCAACGATGCGGCCGTCATTTCCGGCGATACGGCGGGCTCTACGGTAGAGGCCGGCGGCGGCGGCGACGTGAATATCCTGTCCGCCCCGCTGACCGCTACCGGCACACTCACCAACACCGACGTCGACAATCCGCCCAATACATTTGCGGCAATCACTTCGCCGACCCCAAGCAATGCGGGCTACGGCACCTTCACCATGACGGCGGCCGGCGTATGGGTCTACACGGTCGACAACACCAACCACACAGTCCAGGCGCTCAATATCGGCGACACGCTGACCGACACCTTCACCGTGACCACCGCGGACGGCACCCCGCAGTTGGTGACGGTCACCATCAATGGCGCCAACGACGCCGCCATCATTTCCGGCGACACGACCGGCTCGGTCATCGAGGACGGCGGCACCAAGTACGGCGCACCGACCGCCACCGGCAAGCTCTCCGATACCGATGTCGACAATCCGTCCGATAGTTTCACAGTGGTCGGCTCACCTACGGCAAGCACCGGCGGCTACGGCACCTACACGATGACCGCGGACGGCGCCTGGACCTACACGCTCAACGACAAAAGCCACGCGGTGCAGGCGCTCAATGTCGGGGACACGCTGACCGACACGTTCACCGTCACCACCGTGGATGGCACCCGGCAGGTGGTGACGGTCACCATCGAGGGCAGCAACGACGCGGCCGTCATTTCCGGCACCAAATGCGGCGCGGTAACCGAGGCGGGTGGCTACGCCAATGGCAAATACGGCAAGCCGACGGCGACCGGCACGCTGACCGATACCGACATCGACGACGCGCCCAACACCTTTACGGCGGTCACGACGCCAAAGGCGAGTAATGGCGGATACGGCACCTTCACCATGACGGCGGCCGGTGTGTGGCTCTACACCCTCGACGACAGCAACAGTACAGTCCAGGCGCTCAATGCCTGCGACACGCTGACCGACACGTTCACGGTGACCACCATCGACGGTACCCCGCAGGTGGTGACGGTCACCATTGACGGCACCAACGACGCCGCCATCATTTCCGGCACCAGGACCGGCGCGGTGACCGAGGCCGGTGTTGACGATTACGGCACGCCGCACGCGACCGGAACGCTCACCGATGCCGACGTCGACAATCCGGACAACAGCTTTATCGCGGTCAACTACCCCAAGGAGAGCGACGGCGGTTACGGTACGTTCAAGATGACGGCGGACGGCGTGTGGACCTACACGCTCGACAACAAGAACTGCGACGTACAGGCGCTCGACGGTGGCGACACGCTGACCGACACGTTCACGGTCAGGACCGTGGACGGCACCGAGATGGTGGTAACGGTCACCATTCACGGCTCCGACGACGCGGATCCGAACGATTTCGATTACCTCGCCACGGGGAAGAAGGTCGTATCGGACGGCCATTTCGTCTACGGGACCCCCGGCAGCGACTCCATCGCCGGAGGCGGCCACCACGGCCAGAAGGTCTTCGCGGGCGCCGGCAGCGATACCGTCAACGGCACGGGCAAGAGTGACCTGATCTATGCAGGGTCCGGCAACGACACCGTCAAGGGAAATGACGGGGATGACACGATCTATGGAGGTTCGGGCAGCGATACGATCAACGGCAACAACGGGTGCGATACCATCATCGGCGGATATGGCGCCGACTACCTGACGGGGAGCAATGGCGACGACCGTTTCGTTTTTCTGTCGGCCTCCGATTCCAACGCGGCCCGCTTCGACACGGTGTCAGATTTCAGGTCAGGGGCTGACAGGATCGATCTATCGGCACTCGGCGCGCTTTCGTTCCTGACGCTGGTTTCCGCGAGCAGCCTCATACCTCCGCACACCGTCGCCTGGCTGTATGACAGCGCGGCAAACGAAACCATTGTCTACGTCAACGCGACGGATCAGCCACTGACGATCGGCGATTCCGGCCTCGTGGAAATACACCTGCAGGGAATTGCCAGCATCGAACCGTCAGATATCGTTCCCCCGCCGGCGACGGCGCACATGCCAGCCGCCGGCGAACCAGCCAGTCCTGATCTCGCCGTAACCGCTGACGTTACGCTGGTCTCGATGACCGCTGACGAGGCTACGTTCGACTGGACCGGCGGTGATCCCGCGCAACCCGTCGACAGCAGCCGCGCCGTGCCCGCAACCGATGGCGAAAGCAGCTCCGACGAAGCGCGAACGGATTTGAGCGAAAGCACCGACGACGACTCGGCGATGACCACGGCGAGCGGAGAACCGATTGCGCCGCAGGACGGCGAAGTGACAGTCCCGACCGAAAGTCATCTCGTGTTCGACCGGACTCCCGTGTCCAACCACGGTACCGGCACCACCGGGCTGAGCGACGATGGAGCCGCGCCACGACTGATCGAACACGTCCGGGCAGTGGAGAGCGATGTCCGGGCCACGTCGGAGAATCATTCTGAAACGGGCTCCAGTGACCGATCGAACCACGACGATCATGGCAGGTGGTGGAACGCGAGGCACGATGACTCGCGGAACGATTCCGACCGCCACCGCCGTGACGATGACGGTCGTCATTCGAACTCCGGCGAATCCGGCAATGGGCACAAGCACGGAGGCGGCGCGTCAGATCCCGAGCCCTCCTCGATTGCCCGTGAGGTATTTGGCGCAGGGGATGCCGGCAAGTCCGGGCTTGGACAATCGTTCCACTTCACGAATTCCGGTCCTGAAGCCTCGGAGGCAAGCAGACTCGGTGACGAGGATCATATCTCGGCATCGATGGGCCACCACGGAAGCGGCAAGGGAACCAGCGCGCATCCGTCATTCTTCGACGAACTGTCTGCATCAGGTCATCACGCGTCTGACGATCACGGCGGCATTTCGGGCCATGGCAGGCACGATGTAAGCCATGTGCTGCATGATCTGATGGTGTGACCGAACTGTCTGATGCTCGGTGTTGATTCGCGGCGGGAGCGGCGGTCGGCGACGTCCCCAACCCGTGCCTGGCCCGCTCGCAGCGACCCGTGTCCGGCGAGACAACGTCTGTGGGTTGCCCCGGACTGGCAGCCTGTCCCGGCGGCGCCTCGCCAGACCCCGCAACGATGCCAAATCGGTCGCGCGGCCAGGGCGGGTGGGCCAGCTGTGCCCCAAATCGGGACGACAAGGGTTCCGGGTGAAGCCAAAATACGTCACCGGGCTTCGCGTGTGGGTAACTCCGAGGACACGGGGTCTTGAAAGGCATTCAATTCCATCAAAATGGGGTATCATACTGAACTGAATTGACCTTCCAGGCGGACGAACATCATGACTGCCCTATCGATGAGCCGAATGGCCGTCCCCTACGTAGCCCTTGCAGCAGCCTGCGGCGTCGCGCTTGTGTTCGCGATCAACTACGCCCGCCGCGAGCCGCCGGTTGACGCAAAGATGACATCTGCCGCGCCGGCCGCCTCGACGCCGGCCTCAAGCCCGCAATCAAAGGAGGCCGCCGCGCTCGCAGCGGCGGAAGCGCAGGCCAACGCGGTAGTCCGCGGCCTGACTGGATCCCCTTTGCCGGCCGAGAGCACTGACGGCGTGCCGGAATTCGATGTTGCCCGCGTCGAACCATCGGGCGACGCGGTCATTGCCGGCCGGACGACGCCGGGCGCAACGGTGGAGCTGCTTCGAAACGGCGAGGTGCACGATCGCGCGGTCGCGGATAAATCCGGGCAATTCGTCATGATCTCGCCGAAGCTTCCCGCCGGCACTTACGATCTGACGCTGCGCTCCAGGGATTCCAGCGGCAAGCAGACGATGTCCAGGCAGAGCGTTGCCGTCGCGATCGAGCCCAAGTCGACCGACGCGCCGGTCGTGGCGCTGATGACGCCGAACAAGCCCACCGTGGTCCTGTCGCAGACGGATTCTTCGAAGGCGACGGCTGGCGCGGTGATTGTGGAGGCGGTCGAGATCGAGCCGGGCGGCAAATTCCACGTCAGCGGCCGGGCACGCGCCGGCGCGACTGTCAGACTTTATCTGAACGACAGCTTCGTTGCGCCGGTTACGGCCGGCAATGATGGCCGGTTCGCGGTCACCATCAATGAAGGCGTCGCCCCCGGCAATTATCGCGTCCGGGTCGACGAACTGGAGTCGAATTCAACCAGCGTGCGCGCACGCGCCGAGGTGCCGTTCAATGTTCCCGACCAGGCCGTGACCGGGACCGTAGCGGCGCAGGCCGGCGCGCCCAAGCGAACGGATATTGCCGCCGTCGGCCAGCCGCAACTGGCGGCGGCCGGAGGGAGTGTCGCGTCGGACGCAGGCTCGCCCTCCACCGTGGTCGTGCCGAAGATCGCGACCACCACGGTTTCCCGTGGCGACACGCTTTGGCGCCTCAGCCAAGTCACCTATGGCGTGGGCACGCGCTATGCCACAATCTACAAGGCGAACAAGCAGCAGATCCGCAATCCCAACCTGATCTATCCCGGCCAGGTGTTTGTCATGCCGGCCTCGGAAGCGCGTCCCTAAGCTGCGGCTCCGCGTGAGATGCGGGCGGCGCCGCCCTGTCGGAGCGGCCGGCGCTGGACTCCCGGACCTGAATGAAGCCTGCCGCGCATCAGGTCCGGCACAGTAAACATCCATATGGTGACCGCTTCGACCGGGCCACGGCCGATTTGGGAAGTTATCTCCGGAGACCGAAAAGCGTTTTTGGATGCGGCTACTTGTTCTCGGCAATGGCATTCAAATGGACTTTGCAGCTCCTGCTGTTCTCAAGAAATGGCCTTCGAAGAACAACGAACGCGTGCAATCCTCGACCCCGTACCAGGTTTTTGACGGCACGTTGGAGGAGTGCCTGACCAGGTTCCTCAAATGGCCAGCGGGGCAGCGTCACCTCTATGAGATTCACACCGCGCCGCAGGGCGAGTTGATCCCCGCCGTGATCTCCTCCGAACTCGCGGCTGAACTCTCCAGGCTCCGCGATTTCCTGTAGCGCGAGGCGCGTTACTTCGCCTCGCTCGCCTTGATGCCCGAACTTTCGATCAGCTTCGCCACGCGCGGCAGGTCAGCGGCGAACAGGCGCGCATGCGCCTCCGGCGTCAGCTCGCTCTCGGGGAACGGCAGGGTACCGAGCTGCTTGAGCTTTTCCAGCAGGACGGGATCGGACAGCGCGCCGCGGAGTGCGGCGTTCAGCGCAGTTATTGTCTCCTTCGGCGTGCCCTTGGCGACGTAGAGCCCATGCCACATCGAGTAGCTGACCTCGGGCATGCCGAGTTCGGCGGTGGTCGGCACGTCCTTCAACTGCTCGAGCCGCGCCGGCGACGTGATGGCGATGCCGTGAAGCGTGCCGGCCTGAATCTGCGGCAGCGCGTTGGTGACCTGATCCCACAAGAGATCGACCTGCCCCGCCAGCAGATCGGCGATCGCGGGGGCGGAGCCGCGATAGGCCACGATCGTCGGCTTGAAGCCCAGCACATTGCCCATCATCACCGCGCACAGGTGACTGTTGGTCCCCAGACCGCCGTGCGCGAAGTTCGCCTTGTCGCCCTGCGCCTTGATCCACGCCACGAAATCCTTCGGCTGCGAGCCGGGCAGCGACTTGCGGCCGATCAGGACCATCGGCGCATTGTTGACGAGGCCGACCGGCTCGAATGCCGTCTTCGTGTCGTAGCGCAAATTGGTGAACAGGCTCGGCGCGGCAAGCAGCCCGACGTGATTGATCAGAATCGTGGAGCCATCGGGCGCCGATCTGGCGACACGATCATTGGCCAGCGTGCTGCCGCCTCCGGCCACGTTCTCGATGATGATGGTCTGCCCCAGTGTGCGCGACATCCGTTCGCCAATCAGACGCGCGACGGTATCCGTGCCGCCGCCGGCGGCATACGGAACGACCAGCGTTATGGTCTTTGGGTTCGATTGTGCGTGGGCCTGTGCCGATAGGCAGGCAAGCAACACACCCAGGCCGACAAGCGCGCGCCTGCAAAGCCGATTGATCACAACGGCACCCTCCCCCTTGTTGTTATGACGCGCTCTCATGGACGCGTTCATTGGCAAGGCCCGCTGCAAGCAGCGTTCCCCGCATGACCTCAGATCATGCTGATTGCATTCCGGCAAATCAACTGCAATGTCGCAGAGCGGGCGGATGGCTTCGGCGGGGTTGAAATGAAACAGGCGGCATATGTCGCGGTCGACTGGGGCACGAGCAGCTTTCGGCTCTGGCTGGTCGACCGGGTCGGCAACGTCCTTGGCGAACGGCGCAGCCACGAGGGCATGGTGGCGGCGGGCAAGCCTGGCTTCGCGGCCGTGCTGCAATCGCACCTGGACGCTGTCGGGGCCGCACTTGAGCTGCCCGTTATCGTCTGCGGCATGGCCGGCGCCCGGCAGGGATGGGTTGAAGCCGGGTACGTCGATACGCCGGCGCCGCTCGCAGCGATCCTCAGGCACGCCGTCGTCGTTCCCGAACAGAATCGCGACATCCGCATCCTGCCCGGAATAGCGCAACGCGACCGCGCGGCGCCGGATGTCATGCGCGGCGAGGAGACGCAGTTGCTCGGTGCGCTGGGTGTCGACGCGGCTGGTGAGGTCGTCGTCTGCCTGCCGGGGACCCATTCGAAGTGGGTCCGGGTAAATGGCGGCACCGTTGAACGCTTCGCTACGTTCATGACGGGGGAGCTGTTCGATGTCGCAACGCGCGAAACGATCCTGTCCCATGCGGTCAACAACGCCGATGACGCGGTCGATATCGAGGCGTTCAAGTCGGCCGTCACGGCGGCGTTCGAGACGCCCGCACTCGCCGCTAATCTCTTGTTCCAGGTTCGCTCGGGGCAGTTGCTCTACGGCGGCACGCCATCCGCAGCCCGCGAAAAAATATCGGGCACGCTGATTGGCCTTGAACTGGCGGCCGGACTTGCCGGAGATGCGCCGGGGACCGGCATCACGCTGGTCGCGTCCGGGAGGCTTCAGATGCTCTATCAGTTGGCATTTGACACGGTTTCCGTTCGCGTCCGATCCATCGGCGCCGAGGATGCGGTCCGGCGCGGCCTTGCGATGGCCGCGCAATCGATCTGGAATGCATAAAGGATCTGGCGAATGAGTGTTGTTCCATTTCCACCGATGAAGCGTCCGCTGGTCGCGATCCTGCGCGGCGTGAAGCCTGAGGAGACGGCTGATATCGTCAGCGCGCTGATCGACAGCGGCATGACGGCGATCGAGATTCCGCTCAACTCGCCGGATCCGTTCCGCTCGATCGAGATTGCCGTCAAGCATGCGCCTGCCGGGATTCTCGTGGGCGCCGGAACCGTCCTGACGCTGGAAGCGGTCGAGCGGCTCCGCGACGTTGGCGGCCGGCTGCTGGTAGCGCCCAACGTCGACCCTGATATCATCGCCCGCGCGCGGACACACGGGATGGTCACGATGCCCGGCGTCTTTACCGCGACGGAGGCGCTGCTTGCCGCCAGGGCGGGGGCCTCGTGCCTGAAATTCTTTCCAGCCAGCGTGCTCGGGGCAGCGGGGATTACCGCCATCCGCGCCGTGCTTCCCGCGGACCTGATGATCGCGGCCGTGGGCGGCGTCTCCGACAGGAATTTCGCGGAATACACCAAGGCCGGCATCGTTGCGTTCGGCCTCGGCAGCAGCCTCTACAAGCCGGGCATGACGGCGGCGGAAATAGCCGTTCGCGCCAGGGCGACCATCGACGCTTACGACGCAGCCATTCAGCAGGCGGGATAGACTTAATGACCCAATCATCGAATGCGCCGCTGCCGTTTGAGCAACTTGCCAAGGCGATCGGCGCGCGCCGCTCGGTCTATGGCTACATCAGCGGCCTTCGGCTCGATCGCGCCGCGCCCGGCGAGGCCTGGTCAAGCCTGCCCTACCGTCCGGTCTTCGTCGGCGACACCGAGACGGGCGTGCTGCATGGCGGCGTCGTCACCGCGATGCTCGACGAGAGCTGTGGCATGGCCGTGCAGCTCGCGCTCGACGGAACGCGATCGATAGCCACGCTGGACCTGCGCATCGACTATCAGAAGCCCGCGACGCCGGGCCTCGACATCAAGGCGCATTCGTACTGCTACCGCGTCACCCGTTCGATCGCGTTCGTGCGCTCGGCCGCCTACCAGGAATCCGAGGATGACCCGGTCGCCACCGCGACCGCCTGCTTCATGGTCGGCGCGAACCGGACCAACATGCTGACCGACGAGCGGATCCATGATGGCCCGCCTCCGGCCCTCGACGCCCCGGAGGATCCGGCAAGCCTGTTTGCCAACAGCCCCTTCGCGCGCTGCCTCGGCATCCGCCTCGGCGCGGACGACATGCTGGTCATGCCATTCTCGCCCAAGATCATCGGCAACCCGGTGCTGCCAGCCATCCACGGCGGCATGACCGGCGCATTTCTCGAGACGACCGCAATTGTCGGCGTGACGCGCGAACTCGGCGCACCTGCACCACCGAAGCCGATCGGGCTTACCATCAACTACCTGCGCTCCGGCCGTGCGCTGGACAGCTACGCAAAAGTCTCGATCGTGAAGCAGGGCCGTCGCGTCGTCGCCTTCGAAGCGCAGGCCTGGCAGGACGACCCGAACAAGCCGATCGCTTCGGCATTCGGGCATTTCATGCTGCGGAAGACGCCGGGGGCGGATGAGGAGTAGACTGGCGGAGCGGTCCGCTACGCCTATCGAACGAGTCGACGCGACATTGAAATAACGCGTCCGCGGTCTCCGCTGGCTGCAGGGTGGGACATTCGCGTCTGCAGGAAAGGATTCTTGGCGGCGTCACGCCGGAAATGAACACGAACAAATCGGCGCCGTCGCTGAAGCCGCAGTTCCTATCTCACAAAGGGCCGCCAGCGTATCTGCGCGCCGCGCTCGATGGATTTCATTTCCGGCGCGATGGCGACGAATCCGCCGGCGCGGCTAAGCTGATACAGTTTGCCGGAGTTGGCTTCCGGCAACAGCTCGATCAGCGGCAAACCGTTCTCGGTGCCCGAGAGAATGGCGGGCAGATAGGTTGTGCGGCCGGGCCGACCCTTCCAGTCGAAATTTGCGATTGCCGCACACTCACCATCGTCCCCGGGCCTGATTCCGGCGCGAACCGCCAAAATCTGATCGACAATGACCTTGAACGTCGTGAACAGCGCGCCGGGATTGCCGGGAAGACCGATGTAAGTGGCGTCGGCCATCTTGCCTAGGACGAGCGGCTTGCCGGGCTTGATTGCGACTTTGCGAACCCACAGTTTGCCGCCGCAGCGCTGGAACGCATCCACCACATGGTCTTCGTCGCCGACCGAGATGCCGCCGGCGCTGATAATGACGTCGGCGCGCGCCGCGGCCGTCTGAAAGACGCTCCGCAGCCTGGATGGTTTGTCGATGCAACTTCCGAGATCGACGAGGTCGATCCATGGCTTGGCGAGCAGGCCGCGCAGAATGAAACGGTTGGCATCGTAGATCTCGCCAGGCTGGATGCTTTCGCCGGGCTGCCGGAGCTCGGAGCCGGTCGTGAACAGCGCCACGCGAAGCCTGCGGAACACGCGAACGCCCGGATAGCCGCAGGCCGCGGCGACGCCCGCCTGCAGCGGCCCCATCTCCGTGCCGGCTTCGATCAGGCAGTCGCCCGACCTGACATCCTCACCCCGCCTTCTGATATTGTCCCCCGGCCGCGGCGCGCGGGAGAGAATGATGCGTTCGCCTTCGCGACGCACATCTTCCTGAGCGACGACGGCATTCGCGCCGGCGGGAATCGGCGCGCCCGTCAGGATGCGAAAGGCGCAGCCGTCCCGCAGCACCGGATTTCCGATTGTGCGGTGGGCTGCGATGCTGCCGGTGACTTTCAACCGGATTGGAAATTCAGCGGACAGGCAGGACGTGTCGACGGCATATCCGTCCATCGCGCTGTAATCGAACCGCGGCAGCGGAGCATCCGCCTTGATGGGCTGGGCCAGGATCCGGCCGGTCACCTCGGATAGATCGACCCGTTCGGTCTCGGCGATGGGCTGCGCCTCCGCAAGGCCAGTGGCGAGCGCCTGCTCCACCGAAACGAGATCCCCGTTGGCAGGGGCCAGGCACGCGTCGGCTTGTGTTTGCAGCAGCCCGGGCATTTTTCCTCCGCAAGGTCTCTTCGATGGCTCGGAGTTGCCTGTCTAGCAGGGCGCCGGCACCGCACTTTGCGCCGTCGCAACAGGGAACGTTCTGTTCAGCCAGTCCATAATTTCGAACGGGTCGCTGGAAAACTCGACCGACATGCCCCCGGCAAAGTTGCGCCACGCTTCGAGGTTTCGGATCGGGACCCCGATCACGACAGGGATACTGCGGTCAACCGCGGTCGCGACCAGATCGAGCAGCCCGCGGCCTTCGGCCTCCACCTTGCCGAACTTGTTCAGGATCAGGAGTTCAGGATCATTATCGAGCGAACGCGCTACCTGCGCGTTCACCTCGGCAAGCGCCGCCACGTCGAGGCGGCATCCGCTGGCGCCGGGGCCGCGGTCTTCGAACAGATCCGTTCGCAGGCCCGTCGTCAGTTCTTCAAGCGCGACGTCACAATGACCGGCCGTATCGGAGCAGACCGGGTGCTGCAATACGCCGGCCAGGCGAACCCCGCGCCCGCGGCAATTCTCCACGATCCGCTCGAAGGTCGATTGAGGATAGGCCTCGTTGGCGTAGACGATCGCCACCAGGGCCGGCCGGGGCCGCACCCTTGCGCTATGCGGCGGGACGGAATGCAGGGCATACATCTGGATTTACCTCTATGCGTCGCGCCCCGATCAGGTCGAGGCAATACGGTACAGCGGGAAAGACCGCGTTCAGGCAGACGTCGATCGCCGAGGGCCGTCCCGGCAGATTGACGATCAGGCACTTCCCGCGGGTCCCGGCGGTCTGCCGGGAGAGAATGGCGGTGGGCACCTGTTCAAGGCTGATCCGGCGCATCAGTTCGCCAAAACCTTCCAGTTCGCGCGTGATGACCATCCGCGTTGCTTCCGGCGTCAGGTCACGCGGCGCCGGTCCGGTGCCGCCCGTGGTGAGAATCAGGTCGCACCCCTCGCCATCCGCCATCTCGGTCAGGGCCTGCGCCACGCTTTCGATACCGTCAGGCACGATCCGGACGACTGCGACCCAATTCGACTGCATCGCACGGGCGAGGAAATCATTGATCGCCTTGCCGCTGACATCCTCATATTCGCCGCGGCTGGCGCGATCGGATATCGTGAGCACGCCGATCCGTGCCAGCAAATTGTCCGGCATGTCAGCCCTCCTCCAGAAGCTGCGGTTCCAGCATCGACAGCCCCGCGAATGCTTCCTCCGCATGGCGGCGGACCATGGTGATCGGCTCGGCGAGCCCGGCATAATCGTTCTCACGATCGAGGCTCTCGGCGTCGTCAAGCGACGACAGTTTCAACCCGAGATCGCGCAACAACCCGTCGCCCAGGCCATAGATCCAGCCGTGGACCGTGATGGACTGTTGACGCTGCCAGGCGCCGCGCAAAATCGGCGTGGCGGCGATCCGCCGCAACTGAAGCTCGACGTTCAGTTCGCAGGCGCGGTCCATTCTGGCGGCATCGCTGGGGAGGCGGTCCAGATCGGGTGCGCAGCGCCGGCACATTTCCCGCACCGGCGCCAGCCAGTGATCGACCAGGCCGCCGCCACCCGGCGGCTCGAACGCCCTGCGGATGCCACCGCAACCATAATGGCCGCACACGATGACGTGCTTCACCTGCAGCGTGTCGATCGCGAATTCGAGCACCGACAGCAAATTCATGTCGCCGGTGTGGACGATGTTGCCGACATTGCGGTGCACGAACACTTCGCCGGGATCGAGGCCGACGATGTCATTGGCGGGAACGCGGCTGTCCGAAC
>DAIMKE010000067.1:0-12613 GCA_036721875.1 Bradyrhizobium sp.
GCTGCCGGCCGGCAACGACGTGGCGCGTCTGGCACCGCTGCGCGCCAAGCGCGCGGTGATGTCGGCAATGGGCTCCGGTACCTACTTCGCGCAGGAAGGCGTGTTTGAATTCGGCGCCAAGGAATGGGGTCCGCAACCCCTGCAACTCGTGCTGTCATCGGTCGACTGCAACGCCGCCACGCTCGGCGTCGCCAAGGATACCGGCGTCACCGAGGTCAAGCAACTCAAGGGCAAGCGCGTCGGCTTCGTCGTCGGTTCGCCGGCGCTGAACCAGAACTCGCTGGCCATTCTCGCCTTCGGCGATCTCAAGCAGAGCGACGTCAAGACCGTGGAATTCTCCAGCTACGGCGCGATGTGGAAGGGCATGGTCAACAACGACGTCGATGCCGCCTTCGCCACCACCATCACGGGACCTGCGAAGGAACTGGAAACCTCGCCCCGCGGCATCGTTTGGCCGCCGCTGCCGCCCGGTGACAAGGCCGGTTGGGAACGCGTGAAGAAGGTCGGCTCGTTCTTCTTCCCCCACGTCGCGACTTGCGGTGCCGGCATCACCAAGGAAAAGCCGATCGAACTCGGCAACTACCCCTATCCGATCTTCATGGTGTACGGAACGGTGCCTGCCGACGAGGTCTATTCCATTACCAAGGCGATGATTACGGGCTATGACGCCTACAAGGACGCAGCGCCCGGCTCCAGCGGCCTCGCGGCCGACCGGCAGACCAAGAACTGGGTTGTTCCGGTTCATCCCGGCGCCGCCAAAGCGCTGAAGGAAGCCGGGCAATGGAGCGACGCGCAGGAAGCCCACAACAACGCATTGCTCAAGCGGCAGCAGGTGCTGGCCGCGGCATGGACCGACTACGGCAAGTCCAGCCCGCCGGCGGACGACAAGGCCTTCCTCGACGGCTGGCTGAAGGCGCGCGCCGCAGCGCTGTCCAAAGCCAACATGCCGAACGGCTTTGAACAATAACGCCCGCTTCCGCGCTGGAAGTCGAAGGCGAACATCTCCCGGGGGAAATGATGTCAGCTTCTGCGACCGATAGCGCAGCCGCGCCGGCAAAACGGATCGAGTTCGAAGATCCGCATGCCGGCGTCGGCAATATGCAGGAAGCCGAGGTCACGCGCGTGCGGGTCTTGCGCGGGACCTGGCGCTGGGCGCTGGTGATCGCCACTGCGGCCACCATCCTGCTGTGCATCAACCAGCAATTCTCGCTGCGCTTCTTCATCGGCTATACCCAGCTCAACACCGAGTATTTCTATCTCCTCATCGCCCTGATGCTGCCGTTCACGTTCCTGATCTTCCCAGGCAGCGGAACCGCGCCGCTCAACCGGATCCCCTGGTACGACATCGGGCTGTTCGTCGCCACGTTCGGCTGTGCCATCCTCCTGATGCTCAGCGTCCGCAAGGCGGCCGAGGCCGGCTGGGAATTCGGCGGCGCGCCGACGAATGTCATCGTGGCCGGCGTCATCATGTGGGCCGTGCTGATGGAAGCGTTGCGACGCACCGGCGGCTGGAGCCTCTTGCTCAGCGTGCTGCCGTTTACCGTCTATCCCCTGTTCGCCGACGCCAAATGGCTGGGGCCGTTCCGCGGCACCGAATCGACGCTCGAACAGGCCACCGCCTATCACGTGCTGTCCGGCGAGAGCCTGCTCGGCATCCCGATCCAGGCCTTCGCCGATACCGTGATCGGCTTTCTGGTGTTCGGCACCGCCCTGATGATGACGGGCGCCGGAAAATTCTTCATCAACATCGCCTTTGCGCTGTGCGGGACCTTCCGCGGCGGCGCCGCGAAGGTGTGCATCTTTGCCTCGGGCCTGCTCGGCATGATGTCCGGCTCGATTATCTCCAACGTGCTGACCGCCGGCACCATGACGATTCCGGTCATGAAGAAAAGCGGCTTCCGCGCCTCCTATTCCGCGGCGATCGAGGCCTGCGCCTCGACCGGTGCGGTACTCGCACCGCCCGTGATGGGTGCAACCGCGTTCGTGATCGCGCAGTTCCTCAACGTCAGCTACGCAGAAGTCGCCCTTGCCGCCATCATTCCCGCAGCGTTGTTCTACATCGGCCTGTTCATGCAGGTGGACTCCTACGCCGCGCGCCACAACCTGAAAGGCATTCCGCGCGAGGAACTGCCGAAGGTCTGGGATACGATCAAGGACGGCTGGTACTACATCTTTGTCATCGCGCTGCTGGTCATGATGCTGCTTTATTTCAAGCGCGAGAGCCACGCGCCGTTCTACGCCACCGCGCTGCTCCTGGTGCTCAACCAGCTTTTCTCCAGGGATACGCGCTGGACGTTCTCGACCATCAACAAGTTCCTCGAAGTCAACGGCCGCACCTTCGTCGAACTGGTCGGCATCCTCGCGGGCTGCGGCCTCTTGATCGGCGCGTTCTCGATGACCGGAGTCGTCTCCAGCCTGGCCAACGATCTGCTGCGGATTGCCGGCGACAACGCGCTGCTGCTGCTCGTGATGTGCGCCTTCACCAGCCTCGTGCTCGGGCTCGGCCTGACCACGACCGCCTGCTACATCTTCCTGGCGATCCTGGTAGCGCCGGCACTCGAGAAGCTCGGCCTCAATCGCATGGCCGTGCACATGTTCATCTTCTACTGGGGCATGCTGTCGTCGATCACGCCGCCGGTGGCCATCGCCTCCTTTGCCGCAGCCGGCATCGCCGGCTCACCGGCGATGAAGACGGGCTGGGAATCGATGTGGGTCGGCAGCATCATCTATTTCATTCCATTCTTCTTCGTCCTCAACCCCGCACTGGTGCTGCAGGGCGCGAGCCCGTACCTCGAAGGACTGGGACTGATGGCGCTGGCAGGCTTCGGCACGCTGTTCATCTGCGGCGGCATCCAGGGCTATCAGGTCTTCGTCGGCGACCTCCGCGGTACCGGCGCACTCGAATGGCCACTGCGGGTGCTGCTCGTGATCGGCGGATTCGTGGTGGCGACGCCCGGCGGCGGGATCATGCCGCTGTCGCAGGTGCAGGTGACCTCGCTCGGCCTGGCCATTCTCGCGCCGACCGTGCTGATCGCGCTGATGCTGATACGACGCCAGGCCCTGGCGCCGAACCAGTTGCGTACACCCTGATTGCGATGCACAAAAGGAGGCGATGAAACAGTCGCCTCCTCCTTTCACGACCATCGCCCCGGTCTGGGCCAGCTCGAAGCCGCCGTTGCTGCGGTTCCTGAACGCCTGCCACACGGATTTCGCGCCCGAGACAAGCGGCGCGGTCGCCGATTACATCCCTGAACTGGGCAAGGCCGATCCTGCCCATTTTGGCATCAGCCTCGCCACCCTCGACGGGCATGTCTACGAGGTCGGCGACAGCCAAATCCCCTTCACTATCCAGTCGATGTCGAAACCTTTCGTGTTCGCGCTGGCGTTGGACACGCTGGGGGCGGCGCGGGTCGAAAGCGTCATCGGAGTGGAGCCCTCGGGCGATCCCTTCAACTCGATCCGCCTCAACGCCGACAACCACCCCTTCAATCCCATGGTCAATGCCGGTGCGATCGCCTGCTCCGGCCTGATCCACGAGGCCAAGGGCGACGCGGCGTTCGAATATATCCGGCAGGCGCTGGGCCGGTTCGCCGGCCGCGAGCTCGACGTCGACGATGCTGTTTTTGCCTCCGAGAGCACCACCGGCGACCGCAACCGGGCGATCGGCTATCTGCTGCGCACCAACGCCGTGATCAGGGACAACGTGGCCACGGTGCTCGACGTCTACTTCCGGCAGTGCGCCATCCTGGTGACGGCGCGCGATATCGCCGTGATGGCGGCAACCCTCGCCAACCGCGGCATCAATCCCGTGACCGGCGAGCAGGTGATGAGCGCCTACGCCATCGCGCGCACGCTGTCCGTCATGACCAGTTCCGGCATGTACGACTATGCCGGCGAATGGATCTACCGCGTCGGCATCCCCGCCAAGAGCGGCGTCGGCGGCGGCATTCTCGCCGCGCTCCCGGCTCGCCTGGGGCTCGGCAGCTATTCGCCAAAGCTCGACAAGCACGGCAACAGCGTGCGCGGCATCAAGGTCTGCGAAGCGCTGTCGTCGCATTACGACCTCCATATGCTCAACCGCAGCGACGACGCCCGCAACAGCATCATCGCCGACTACGACATCGGCAACAGCCCGTCGCGACGCGTCCGGCGCGCGACCGAACAGAACATTCTCGCGGCACATCACGAGGATGTCCGCGTCATCGAACTGGTCGGGACGCTCTCTTTTTCCAACGTGGACTACGTCTCGCGGCAGCTCGCGGCAAAACCGCGCCCGCAGCTCGTCATTTTCGACCTCCGCCGCGTCACCGCCATGACCCGCGCCGGCACCCGCCTGCTCGCCGAGGAGTTTCGTGAACTCGCGGCGCATCATGTCACGGTGATCCTCTCCGGCATCCGGCGCTCGTCTCCCGAATGGAAGATGATCTCCAACTGGACCGAAGGTCTCACCAACATCCGCAACTACTACCTGCTCGATGCGGCCATCGAATGGGCGGAAGACCAGGTGGTCTATCGTCACGGCGGCGCGATCGATTTCTTCGAGACGACCGAACTCTCCGAACAGTCGCTGCTGGCGGGCCTGACGGACGAGGAACTCACCGATATCGCCTCGCTCGCAACGGTCAGGACTTATCAGGCCGGCGAGAAGATCATCGCCACCGGTGACGACGCCACGTCGCTGTTCTTCCTGCGCAGCGGCGTGGTGCATGTCACCCTGCCCGACGGAATCAGGCTGGCGACGCTGACAGCGGGAATGCCGTTCGGCGAGATGGCGCTCTTGGAGCCGCAACGCTCCGCCGACGTCCTAGCCGACATGGCCGCCACCGCCCACGAAGTCCCGCTGCGCGATTTCGAGCGTTTTCGAAAGCAGCACCCGCGCGCCGCCGAGCGCATCATGCGCAACCTCGCGCAATTGCTGGCCGATCGCCTGATCCTCGCCAACGCAAGGGTGAACCTGCTGACGTCGAGCTAGGCGACCATATCCGTGTCCCGGACGCGGTGCAGCTTGAAACGCTGCTCCGCAGAGCCGGGACCCACGGCTGCCGAGAACCACAGACCCCGGATCAGCAGCGCACTGCTTCGCGCTGCGCAGCATCCGGGGAACGGCGGCAAGATCTCAGCGCCCTACCCCGCCTTCCCCCGCCCGTTCTTTTCGGCGGCACGACGCATGGCTTCGGCCAGCGCGCCGCCGGCCTGTTCCTGCGGCTTGCGCGGCGACGACGACGTCATCGACGCCTTGGAATATTCGCGCATCTTGATGTCGGACAGTTTGGCACCCTTGCTGCCGACCTCGTCATCGAGTCGCAGCGTCAACGCGATGCGCTTGCGGGCGACCTCGACCTCCAGCACCTTGACCTTGACGATGTCGCCCGGCTTCACAACCTCGCGCGGGTCCTTGATGAAGGTCTTCGACATCGCCGAGATGTGGACCAGGCCGTCCTGATGCACGCCTATGTCGACGAAGGCGCCGAATGCCGCGACGTTGGTCACGGTGCCTTCGAGGATCATGCCGCGCTTGAGATCCTTGATCTCCTCGACCCCTTCCTTGAACACGGCGGCCTTGAACGCAGGACGCGGGTCGCGGCCTGGCTTTTCCAGTTCGCGGAGGATGTCGGTTACCGTCGGCAGGCCGAACGTCTCGTCGACGAAGGCTTGCGGCTTCAGCTGGCGCACCACCTCGGCATTGCCGAGCAGCGCCTTGATGTCGCTCTTGGTTGCGGCGATGATCCGCCGCACCACCGGGTAGGCCTCGGGATGCACGCCCGAGGCATCGAGCGGGTCCTCGCCACCGGTGATGCGCAGGAAGCCGGCGCACTGCTCGAAAGCCTTGGGCCCCAGCCGCGGCACTTCCTTCAGCGCCTTGCGCGACTTGAACGGGCCGTTGGCGTCGCGATGCTGCACGATGCTTTGCGCCAGTCCCGCCCCGATGCCCGACACCCGCGCCAGCAATGGCGCGGAAGCCGTATTGGCATCGACGCCGACGGCGTTGACGCAGTCTTCGACCACGGCATCGAGCGAGCGCGCCAGTTTGGTCTCGCCGAGGTCGTGCTGGTACTGCCCGACGCCGATCGCCTTCGGATCGATCTTGACGAGTTCGGCGAGCGGATCCTGCAGGCGCCGCGCGATCGAAACCGCGCCGCGCAGGGTGACGTCGAGTTCCGGCAGTTCCTCCGACGCAAAGGCCGACGCGGAGTAGACGGAGGCACCCGCCTCCGACACCACGATCTTCGACATCTTCAGATCCGGCAGCAGCTTGACCAGCTCGGTTGCCAGCCTGTCGGTTTCGCGCGACGCCGTGCCGTTGCCGATCGCGATCAGGTCGACGCGGTGCGCAACCGCTAGCTTGCCCAAGGTGGCGAGCGTCGCATCCCATTGCCGCTGCGGCTCGTGCGGATATACCGTACTTGTCGCGACCACCTTGCCCGTCGCATCGACAATCGCGACCTTGACGCCGGAACGATAGCCGGGGTCGAGCCCCATGGTGACGCGCGCGCCGGCAGGCGCCGCCAGCAGCAGGTCGCGCAAATTGGACGCAAACACCCGCACGCCCTCAGCTTCGGCTGCCGTCCACAGCCGCATCCGCAGGTCGATGTTGAGGTGAACCTGGATCTTGGTCTTCCACGCCCAGCGGGCGGTGTCGACCAGCCAGCGGTCGCCCGGCCGCTTCTGATCGGTGATGCCAAAGCGCTGCATGATCTTGAGTTCATAGGCGCTGGGCACGCCGGGCTCGGGCACATTCGCCTCGGGCTGAATCTGCAGTTCGAGGATTTCTTCCTTCTCGCCCCGAAACAGCGCGAGGATGCGGTGCGAGGGCAGCTTGTGGAGAGCGCCGTTATACTCGAAATAGTCCGCGAATTTCTCGCCCTCGGTCTTCTTGCCCTTGCGCACCGTGGAGGTCATCAGGCCGGCCGACCACATATCCTCGCGCAACCGACCGATCAGATCGGCATCCTCGGCAAAGCGCTCCACCAGGATCGCACGCGCGCCTTCGAGCGCCGCGGCAACATCCGCCACCTGCTTCTCGGCGTCGACATAGCCTGCGGCGACGGTTTGCGGATCGTTCTGCGGCTGCGTCAGCAGCAGTTCGGACAACGGCTCGAGCCCGGCTTCCCTGGCAATCTCGGCCTTGGTGCGGCGCTTCGGCTTGAACGGCAGATAAATGTCTTCCAGGCGCCCCTTGCTGTCGGCGGCCATGATCGCGGCTTCCAGCGCAGCATCGAGCTTGCCCTGCTCGCGGACCGAGTTGAGGATCGCGACCCGGCGCTCTTCGAGTTCGCGCAAATATGTCAGGCGCTCCTCGAGCGTGCGCAGTTGTGCGTCGTCGAGTCCGCCGGTGATTTCCTTGCGATAGCGCGCCACGAACGGCACCGTCGCGCCGCCGTCGAGCAGTTCCACCGTCGCAGCAATCTGCTGCTCGCGCACGCCGAGTTCTTCCGCGATCTGTCGATTGATGTTTGCCACGCCAAATCTTTCCCAAAACCATGGCAGCAGGTGAATCGCCTTGGTGAATCGCCTTGGCCGCCGGACGCCGCTTATGGACCATCGCGGATTATTTCATCAAGGCGTTGCCGCAAACAAATTGATCTGTGGATGGCCTTAATCGAAATAATCAACGCGTACGAACAACCCCTTGAGATAACACGACGAGATAAGGGTGGATCGATGGCGTTGTAATGTGTAAACGGACGCTCCCTCGGGAGTATCCATGTCAATTTGCGGCCTAGATTTCGGAACGTCGAACACGACGCTTGGCACCATCGATGGCCAGGCGCCGGTACTGGTGGCGCTGGAAGGCGACCAGACTACCATACCCAGCGCGATGTTCTATGCGAGTGACGGTAACGTCCTGATCGGCCGCAGGGCCGTCGCTGCCTATGTCGAAGGCAGCACCGGCCGCCTGATGCGAAGCCTCAAGTCGGTGCTCGGAACCTCGCTGATCGATGAAACCACCCGGCTCGGCCGCGCACGGCTCAGCTTTCGCGACGTCATCGCCAACTATCTGGGCGCGATCAAACGCCGCGCGGAACAGGCCAGCGGCCGCGAACTACGCCAGGTCGTTCATGGTCGCCCGGTGCATTTCGTCGACAACGCCCCGGACGCCGATCGCAAGGCGGAGGATACTTTGCGGACGATCGCACTCGGCATCGGCTTCGACGAAGTCACGTTCCAGTTCGAACCGATCGCAGCAGCCCTGGACTATGAACGGCAGATCGCGTCGGAGGAAGTGGCGCTGATCGCCGATATCGGCGGTGGCACGTCCGACTTCTCCGTCGTACGCTTGGGCCCCGAGCGCCACGGCAAGGCCGATCGCGCGGCCGATATTCTTGCCAATGACGGCGTGCGCATCGGCGGGACGGACTTTGACCGTCAGCTCAGCCTCGGCGTCGTCATGCCGCTGTTCGGCTTCGGCAGCGCGATGAAGCGCCCCGGGCTCGACGTGCCCTCGAGTTATTTCCACGACCTCGCGACCTGGTCGAGCATCAACCGCATGTATGAGCCGCGCGTGATGGCCGATATCCGTCAGGTCCGGCAGGAGGCCAGCGAGCCGGAGCTGCTCGACCGGCTGATCCGCGTGGTCAACGAACAGCGCGGCCATACGCTGGCGATGGAGGTCGAGGATGCCAAGATCGCCCTGTCCGAGAAGAAGCGCTCGGACATCCCGATGGAATGGGTGGCCCCTGGCCTGAGCGCGGCCATCGGCCGCCCTGATCTGGTCGGCCATACCAAGCAATTGGCCGCACGCATTGCGGAGCGAATCAGGAACTGCCTTGGCCAGGCTGGCCTTGCCGCCGGCGGCATCGACGCGGTGTTCCTGACCGGCGGTTCGGTAAAGCTCGCCCATGTCCGCAACGCCATCACCAAGGCCGTGCCGAACGCCCGCATCGTCGAAGGCGACATCTTCGGCGCTGTCGGCAAGGGATTGACGCTGGAGGCGTTACGGCGATACGGGCCGGCGAAGTGAGATTCGTCGTTCGCGCGACAGCCGTCAGCTCACCACTTCCGTGACCGGCTGCAGGTCTATGGCAAAGGTTTCAAGAAACTTCGACGTCATGATGTAGAAGCCGACCGAGAGTTGTAGTTCGACCAGCGCTGCAGGGGTCAATTTGGAGGCAATGGCGTTGAAGGTGGCATCCGTCGGCTTGTGAAGCTTGACGATTTCGTCGGTGAAGGCGAGCGCGGCGCGCTGCACTTCGTTGAAGCAGGTCGCCGACTGCCAGTTTTCCAGGGCCTCGTTCTGCTCGTCGGTGACGCCGACGTTCTTGCCGATTCGCTTGTGGGCGACGATTTCGTACGGGGCCTCGCACAGGATGCCGGTACGGGTGATGGCGAGTTCGCGCACGATCGGGTCCAGTTCGCCCTTGTGCCTGATTGCCCCGCCCAGCCGGCAGTATTGTTCAAAATAGCTCGGCGAATGCGCCATCATGCGGAAGATGTTGGCGTTGCGGTTCTTGCCGAGGATTTCGCGGGTCCGGTCGTTGGCTTTGGCGGGGTCGCTGTATTCGATACGGGCCATTCATCACCTTGGGATTCTTTGGGGTTTTCTGATTTTTGAGCGCCGGATCATGCCTCGCGCGCGGAGGCCGATCAACCATTGTATTGGCGCACCGGGACGCGCCAATGCGCGCCGGAAAGCCGCAATGCAAGGCGACCAGTTCCCAAAAACTCCCTTTCGCGTGCACAAACCGGCTGCGAGCGAGCCAAATTGCCGCCTCAATGCTGGTCGATTTTGAGACTGTCGATATTCGCTGAGTGGGGACTCTAAAGAGCGAATACTCGTCGCGGGGTGTTCCGAGTAAAAAACCAAAAAGAGCCATCCAAGCCTTCACGGGCAACGATGACTCATGCCCAGGTCTAGGGAGTCAGGCATGATGGAAGCCAAAAGGAAGGTGGCCTCGGAAGCGCTCGCGCAGATGATGGCGGTGACGGCAATGCTCGTTATCGCCAGCGTGTTCTACTGGCATTGAATGTTGACGCATCGAAGCAATTCAGATTTTAACCCGTTCCGCGTAATTCTGAGTTGCTTCGTAGCGTGAACATTTGACCTTCGAGATTGAAGTACCGTTCCGGAATTTTGCGTTTTTGACTCACGTTTTCCCGAAATACGGGACCAGCCTTCCCGCAAATGGCCGATAGCTCGCAGTAACATCGTCACCGATGGCGAGATCGTTGTCGCCATGCGCCATCATGCGAAAGCCCTCCACCGTATCGACCAGAACGATGTTGTAAGGAACGTGCGCGCGTGTCTCCGGCGTCGCGGCGCGACATACCAGCGACGTCGCATAGACCTTTCCCACCCCGCTGGCCTGCTTCGTCGCCGGCTCCGGCGCGCCGCAGGCGGCGCAGAAGCTGCGATGGAAATACTGTATCGCGCTACACGCGCCGCATGATTGATAGACGATGGCTTCAGTGCCCTTGGTCCAGTCTGCGAGGTTGTCGCTCATCGTACCCGCTCCAGGAACATGCTGACATGCGACGACAGTACGCCGCCGTCGCCGTGTAAAAGCGCAATCGAGGCGTCGCGAACCTGTCGTGGTCCGGCACGCCCGGTCATCTGCAAATGCGTCTCGACCAGATGCGCCATCGCGCCGCCGACGCCGCAATGGCCGTAGCTCAGCAGCCCGCCATGGGTGTTGAGCGGCATAGCGCCGTCACGGCCAAAGTGCCCTGCCCTGACCCGCACCGCCGCCTCGCCGCGGCCGGCCAGGCCGAGGTCTTCCAGCAGCATCGCGAGCGTAATGGTGAAGCTGTCATAGACTGCGGCGTAGCGTACGTCGGCGATCGAAAGGCCAGCCGCGTTCTTTGCCTTGGCAACCGCAATCTCGGCGCCGAGTTCGCTCAAGGCTGGTGCCGCCGTCACGTGCTGATGGGTATGTGCCTGCGCACAGCCACGGACGCGAACACCGGTCGCCGACGTCGGCTCGCGGCTGACCACGAAGGCCGCGCCGCCGTCGGACACCGGGCAGCAATCCAATAGTTTCAGCGGCATCGCCACCGGCTTCGAGGCCATCACGTCGGCCACCGTTATCGGTTCGTGGAACTGCGCGCCGGGATGGGTCATAGCGTGGGCGCGCATCAGCACCGCGAATTCGGCAAGGTCTTCCTGAGTCACGCCGTATTCGTGCATGTAGCGCGACGCTACCAGGCCGTAATAGGCCGGAATCGTCGGCCCCAGCGTCACCTCGTAATCGGGGTGGCCTACCTGCGCCAGCGCCTGGATCGAGGCGTCGCGGCTCTGTCCGGTGAGGCGATTCTCGCCGCCTACAACAAGCACATGCCGTACGACCCCGGCATCGACCAGCTGATGCGCGAGCATGGTCATGGCAAGCCCGGTGGCGCCGCCGACCTGCACGGCGTGCGCATAGGACGGCTGGATGCCAAAATGTTCGGCAAACACCGTCGCCAGCATGATGTGTGGCGAAACCGTCGAGTAGCCGCAGAGGATTCCGTCGATCTCGGATCGCTTCAGCCCGGCATCGGCAATCGCAAGTTCGGCCGCCTTGCTCATGAGATCGAGCGAGGACGATCCTTCGTGCTTTCCGTAAGACGTCAGGCCGACGCCGGTGATGAAGCTCATGATTACCTGACCGCGTTGAACGTCGTCATCCGGGATGGTCCGAAGGACCAGACCCGGAATCTCGAGATTCCCCGATGTGCAGATGCACATCTGAGGTTCGCATCTTCGATGCGCCCCGGAATGACGTTGTGGGTGGACCGATTTCTCATCATCAATACGACTTCGGCAGGCCCAGCACCTTCTCGGCAATGAAGCTGAGAATGAGCTGCGGGCTGATCGGCGCGATCCGGGGAATCAGCGATTCCCGCAAGTATCGCTCGACGTGATATTCCTTGGCGTAGCCGAAGCCGCCATGCGTCATCACCGCCTGCTCACAGGCGTGGAAGCCGGCTTCGGCGGCGAGATATTTGGCGGCATTGGCGGCCGGGCCGCAAGGCATACCCTGATCGTATTGCCAGCCAGCGCGCAGCACCATCATCCAGGCGGCTTCCAGCTCCATCCAGTTCTTTGCCAGCGGATGCTGGATGCCCTGGTTCATGCCGATGGGGCGGTTGAACACGATGCGGTTCTTCGCATAGGCGGAAGCCCGCGACAGTGCGATCTGGCCGAGGCCGACCGCTTCGGCGGCGATCAGGATACGTTCGGGATTCATGCCGTGCAGGATATATTCGAAGCCGCGGCCTTCCTCGCCGAGGCGATCCTCGACCGGAATCTCGAAATTCTCGAAGAACAATTCATTGGAGTCGACGGGCTTGCGGCCCATCTTTTCGATCTCATGCACAGTGACGCGCTTCTTGTCGAAATCCGTATAGAACAGGCTCAGGCCCTGCGTCGGCGTCTTGACCTCTTCCAGCGGCGTGGTGCGCGCCAGCAGCAGGATCTTGTTGGCGACCTGCGCCGTCGAAATCCAGACCTTCTGGCCGTTGACGACATACTTGTCGCCCTTGCGCACCGCGCGGGTTTTCAACTGCGTAGTGTTTAGTCCGGTATTGGGTTCGGTCACCGCAAAGCAGGATTTGTCGCGGCCGTCGATGATCGGCGGCAGCATGCGCGTGCACTGCTCCTTGGTGCCGAACACGACCACCGGATTGAGCCCGA
>DAIMKE010000068.1:0-12606 GCA_036721875.1 Bradyrhizobium sp.
GCGCAGCTTCGAGGCCGTCGACGTTCGCGACGCTGGAATGGGTGGACTGGTTCAACAACCGGCGGCTCCTGGAGCCCATCGGCAACATACCGCCGGCCGAAGCCGAGCAACGCTACTACGCTATGCTGGAACAACCGGCCATGGCGGCATAACTTAAACCAACTGGCCTCCGGCAAACCCGGGGGCGGTTCAGCCAGCAGGAGAAGGTCAGCTTCCTTGCCTGCGACCGGACCTACGGCGCACGGCGCGTCTGGAGAGACCTTCCGGCCGACGGCGTCGAATGTGGCATCGGATCGAGCGGCTAATGCGCCTGCAGGCCTTGCGGGCCAGGCCAAGGCGCCAGCGCCTGCCGAAGGACGAAGGCGATCGCCAGGTAGCGCACGTGCCGGCGAACCTTCTGGACCGTCAGTTTGTGGCCGAGCGGCCGGACCAGAAGTGGATCGCCGACTTCACCTACATCTGGACCGCCGAGGGCTGGCTCTACGTGTCGGCCGTGATCGACCTGTTCTCGCGACGGGTGGTCGGCTGGTCGATGAGCGCCAGCATGACGGCGCTGTTGGTTGCGGACGCCCTGTTGATGGCCGTCTGGCAGAGAGGCAAGCCGGACGCCCTGATGCATCACTCCGATCAGGGCAGCCGGTACGCCAGCGAACAGTTCCAGCGCCTGATGGCCGACAGCGACATCGTTTGCAGCATGAGCCGGTCCGGCAACGTCTGGGACAACGCGGCGATGGAAAGCTTCATCTCATCGCTGAAGACCGAACGCACGGAGCGCAAAACCTATCGCACCAGGAACGAGGCCAGAACAGATGTGTTCGACTACATCGAGCGGTTCTATAATGCGATCCGGCGCGATTCGACGATTGGACATCTCAGCCCCGTTGAGTTCGAACGCAAGGTGGGATTAGCTTAACCCTGTGTCCATCAAGCCGGCAACAGCTCACAGAACTTTTTGCGTTGATCAAAGGACGGGGATTCTACGTGGAAGCTATTATCTTTATTTTGGGCCCCATTATTATTTTGCTGTTTGCGGCTGTCGTACGAATCTTGGGAACCAACCTCGGCTACAAAGTTCTCACTGCGGTTACCGTGCTTTACTTTCTATATAAGAGGTGATGGCCGGGTGCGCCTTTACCGTTATCCTGAGGGCCATCGGTTTATCGCGCACCAGAGACTCGCTGATGAGTCCGTGCAGCGGGCTAGGTGTGTACCGGCCAGCCAGTAAAACGCGCCGGTGACTTGCGGTGAGTCAAATCGAGCCTATCTACGTTGCGTCTGTTGCGTACCGTGTTCCCTTTCATCACCAAAGGATCAGTTTGCATGACAGGCAATACCACGCCCGAGCGCAGGAAGCGCCCATTTCAGCGTGGCAACTTCCTCAATGACATCGGCCGGATGCTTGGCGTAGCCGCCCACACGACCGGCAAGGCCGAGCCTTTGAGACGCAAGACGGTATTGACCCCACCCATCATCGATCTGCCCTGCGCGGGACCGACGGAGTTTGGCCCGACATTCATCGCCTCTGCGAGATCATTGCCTGCGGATCCTTTTGATGACCCGCCTGGGCTCGGCATTTGGTTTAGCGCTCGCGCTGTAGTTCGGGTCCCGGAGATGGCTGCCTGGTTTAACGAGACGGCGAAGCGCGCGGGCCTGCACGTTGGTATGGTGTGCAGCAAGACCAACATGGCGCGATTGCGTGGATGGCGCCGAAAGGAGACCGCGCAAGGGGCTGTGGGTCGGCGGTCCCCTGCCCCTCGGTTACGACATGAAGGATGGCAAGGTCGCCGTCGTGGAGAGTGAGGCCGAACGGGTCAGACTGATCTTTCGGCGCTATCTCAAATTGAGCGGTGTCAATGCCCTAGTTCGAGATCTCGAGGAACGTAACATCCGCACCAAGGCGAGGCTGCTTTCGACCGGTGCGACCCGTGGTGGCATCCCGTTCGAGCGGGGAACGCTGTTTTATCTCCTGCGCAACCGGTTTTATATCGGCGAGGTCAGATACAAGGGCGAGATCCTGCCTGGCGAGCAGCCACCTATCATGGAGCGCGCTTTGTTCGATGCGGTCCAGCAGAAGCTTACGGATCAATGGACCACCAGGACCAGCATCCGGAACGCAGCCGACCACTTACTGGCCGGACTGCTGTTCGATGACGCAGGCCACCGCATGGCGCCGACGCACGCGACCAAGGCCGGCATCCGTTATCGCTATTATGTATCGCTGCCGTGCCTGCACTTACAAGCATCTATCGTCGAGCCGCCCCCAACGGCAACGAGGAGGTCGGCTCCAACCGCACGCGCACTGTTTGCTGCGCCAACGATGCTTTCTCGAGGTGAATGTGGCCGCATGTCGAAATACGCCCCGGCCATCAGGGGTCCGAGAGCCTGCGAAATGCTTGTGAGAAGCGGTGAGCCTCGCACTGACGGTGATGCCAACACGAACAAGCGAGCGCAGCCTGAACGTTTCACCTCCGCGAGCAGTGCTTCTGCGGCTGGCTTTCCGTAGATAACTTGCTCTTGGGCAGTGAAGCGGTGAACACCCGACAGCATCATAGGCTCCTATTATGAGCAGCATACGGCGTGGAAAAGAACTTCAGAGAGCACCGTCCGTACACCTTGCTAGCCCACGCGGTGTGCTATCAATGCGCTTCTGGGACAACGTTGCCTGACACTCGGCCAACAAGCTTGCCCGCTTGCAAGCGGCCCGGTGCGTCGTGCGAAGGAAGCAGCCATTTGCAACCTCTGACCGCTCTTTTCATTGCGCGGCGTTCGCTGCGTTCGCTCATCGCTGTGTTGCCAGAAATGTGCGGTTCAGCGACCAGAATTTCATCGAAGGGTTGTCGTAATTGGTGGTCAAGATTGTAGAACACGTCGCCGCAAATCCTGGCGAGTCCATCGTTCGTCTCGACCAGCACGTTCAATGATCCTTCGGTATGCCCTCCGGCGTGCTCCACTGCTACCCCAGGCATGATTTCGACTGTGTCACCGTCCTCTGCCTCTAGAAGTCGGATCGCATCTGGACGCCATACCCGACCGAGCAAATGCTTCATGTCGGCAAGCGGATAGCCGCCCCCGCCGGAGCCTCCACAACCAATCTCCAACTCGCGCCTCGCGACGACAATCTGCGTCGAATCCGGAAACAAATCGTCTTTACCCGCGTGATCCATATGTAAATGCGTGTGGATGATTGCCGCGATATCGCCAAGCCTCAGTCCGCGCGCGTGCAACTGGACTTCGAGAGTGCCTTCTCTGGGATCGGTCGCGGCCATTCCTATGCTGGCCATTATCTCTCGCGAGCGGAAGCCGGTGTCGACGAGAACAGGCCCCACAGACAGGCCCCGCAAGAGAAATGCATTCGAGCATATGCTAACCGGGGTGCCGGGAGTTCGGTACTTTACAAGAAAAGACGTTTCGGCCGTGATGTCTCCCGTGTTCAACACTTCGATAGAGATTGCCATGGTTGCTTGCCTCGCTGAGTTACTGCAACGCGTCAATTGGGCCAGGCGCGTGGGCCCCCGACAGGCGCCCAACAATTCGGCCATCGGCCACCTTGTAGCTGTCGTCGTGTGCGGGAAGAAGCCAATGCACCTGTCCCAAAAGCGCCTTTATGGCCGCGCGGTCCGCTAGCTGAGTCATCCCGCTGTTTCCTGCCATCCGGGGCTCACGGTGATTTGTCTGAAATGGCGGCTCCACAACTTGCATCTTGACGTCCTGTACTACGTCGCCACAGATGCAGGCCACGCCCTCTTTCGTTTCGACGAACACGTTCATTGACCCTTCGGTATGCGCAGCAGCAGGGGCTACCGAGATGCCCGGCAGAACATACTGGCGTTCGAGTTGCTGGAAATCAAAGAACCAGATAGCGCCGGGTGTGTGGGTGCGATCCAAGAACAACTCCAGGTGGGCTAAACGATAATCACGCCTCATCATACCGCCGGCAGCGAATTCTAGCTCTCGCCTGTTGATGGCAAACATTGTCGTTGATGGAAATTCCGAGGCACCGCCAGCGTGATCGAAATGGAGATGCGTGAATATGACAGTTCGAACATCTCCGTAGCCGAGACCGTGGCGCTTCAATTCGGAGCGAAGTGCATTATGGTCGCCCGCTCCAGAGTCGACGAGAACAGGGTCTACTCCTTCGCCTGCAATTAGATATGCGTACGTCGGAACAGACAGTTCGGTCCCGAGCATTCGATATTGAACGAATTCTCCCGCATCGACCTCGATCGATCCAGCGCGGAGTCGATGAATGATTCTGTACACCAGCAGCTCCTATCTAAGAGTGATTCGACATCGTCCTGTCCAAGGGCAGGTAGCGCTGGTGAGCACAATTGCCAGTACGCTCTCGTCCTGAAGAGCGGCTGAAAGCGCTGAGCGCGTCTCGCAACTCGTCGTCAACCGGCATTCTTTTTGCCCGGATTCGACATAGTCGATGGGGCGATGGAGGGCTCAGGCCGTTGGAGGGGGCGCGACCAGTCATGCGCGTATCCCGATTTGGCGGGCGATGATGAGGCGCTGAATATCGTTTGTTCCCTCGTAGATCTGGCAAACCCGTACGTCTCGATAAATCCGCTCGACAGGAAAGTCAGCGAGATAGCCGTAACCTCCATGGATCTGCACTGCGTCCGAGCAGACATCTTCAGCCATTTCTGCTGCAAAAAGTTTCGCAATAGCGGCTTCCTTCAAGCAGTCCGCGCCACGATCCAGGAGGCGTGCGGTGTGATGCACATAGGCCCTGGCAATTTCAATACGAGATGCCATGTCTGCAAGCCTAAACGCGACTGCCTGCTGCTCGGCGATGGGCTTGCCGAATGCAATGCGCTCTTTCGCGTAGGCAAGCGCATACTCATATGCAGCTCGTGCCATTCCCACGGCCTGAGCAGCAATCGACACCCGACCGTCCGCTAGGAGCGAAAGCGTCATCGCCAAGCCCCGGTTCAGCTCCCCTAACAGCGCGCTCTCCTCGACATAACAATCTTCGAGTAGAATTTGCGCTGTGTCGGAGGTCCGCTGCCCCAGCTTCTGCTCAATCCGGCCTACGTGAAAGCCAGCCGCGTCGGTAGGGACAAGGAAAGCGCTGATTCCTCGCTTGCCTGCTTCAGGATCGGTGACGGCAAGAACGACGGCGACGTTAGCCCGTTGGCCGTTAGATATGAACTGCTTCGTTCCGCTGAGCCGCCAACCTCCGCTCACGCGTCTCGCGCGGGTCTTGATCGCAGCAGCGTCCGAGCCCGTATGAGGTTCCGTCAGACAGAACGCCCCGACACATTCTCCGGTGGCCATCTTGGGCAGATACCGGATTTTCTGCTCTTCCGTTCCAAACCGTATAATCGGGCTCGCTCCTCCCAGCGAGTGCACGTGCAAAAATGTGGAGAGCCCTCCATCTCCTGCTGCTATCTCTTCCATTGCCAGCATGAAGCTCACATAGCTTCCGCCACCGCCGCCATAGCGCTCGGGGATGACTAAACCCATGAAGCCCAGCGCGCCCATTTCGGCGATTGCCGCCTCCGGTGTGCTCTCCCCGCGGTCCCAGGCCGCCGCTCGCGGCGCCAGCGACGTCCGCGCGTATCGCGCTGCGGTCTCCTGGATCAGGCGCTCCTCGTCGCTGAACATGGACCAATCCTTCTGGTTACTTGGCGAGCGGACATCCACTCTCTGCAAGGCTTCGGAACGCTTCCTCGGGTGGAATCCGGGCGACGATCGTATAGAGATCCCATTCAGACTTCGATTCGGAAGGCGCTTTCGCCTGAAGCAGGTACATATCACGCAAGACTCTTCCGTCGGTGCGCACCACCGCGCCTTTAGTGTAAAAGTCCTCGACGGGCATCGCCTTCATCGCCGCCGCCACCGCGAGCCCATCATCAGCTCCGACCTTGTTAAGTGCTTTTAAGTAATGCAAGACCGCGCTGTACACTCCTGCTTGGATCATGTTCGCAGGGCGACCGCCATTTGCCTTCATGAATCGTTTACTCCACGCGCGGGTCTCGTCGTTCATATCCCAGTAGAAGCTTTCAGTCGCAAAGATGCCACGTGCGGCTTCAAGGCCAATTGAATGCACATCATTGGCGAGGACGAGCATACCCGCAACTCGCTGCCCGCCCTGCGGAATACCGAACTCAGTCGCCTGCCGAATAGAGTTGACGGTGTCGTGACCTGCATTCGCAAGGCCGATTACTTTGGCACCCGACTGCTGGGCGCGTAACAGGAACGACGCAAAATCGTGTGTGTTAAGTGGGTGTTTGACAGAGCCGAGCACCTTGCCTCCCGCTGCCGTGACTACCGAGGATGCATCGCGTTCAATTGCCATTCCAGCCGTAGAGTCGACGGTGAGAAAATACCAGGTCTCCGCGCCTGTCTTTACGAGAGCGCGTGCCGTACCGCTCGCTAACGAGTAGGAGTCATAGCTCCAACCAAAGGATGTCCCTGCGCAGAATTTTCCAGTGAGATCCGGCGAAGCAGCACCGGAGAACACAACTATCTTATTGCGGTTCCGAGCCATTTCGAGAACGCCAAGAGCGACCGCGGAGGCGGGTACGTCGAAAATGGCTGATACTTTTTCAGCATCGTACCAGGAGCGCGCAATCGAGACGCCTAGGTCCGGCTTGTTTTGATGATCGGCCGCAACGACCTGTATCGGTCTACCGATCACTTTTCCGCCAAAATCCTCAACGGCCATTTGTGCCGCGAGGACTGACCCTTTGCCCGTTACCTCAGCATACGGACCCGACTGGTCGTTCAAAACGCCGATCTTTAGCGGCTCAGGCGATGACTCCGCGTAACAATAAGCGCTGACGAACAGTGCAGTAGCCATCACAAACAAGGTCGCAGAGAACAAGACCTTCATCGAGTCACCCCTCTTCCAGACGCCTTGTTTAAACCAATGAGGATGGTAGAGACGGCGACTGCCGCGTCCTTGCCGATGAAGCCACCGCCACTATTGACGAGAGTCTCGGTCTCACCTAGGGCGCTCTCGGCACGCACACACTCTTGTCCCTCAACCATCCCGGCCATCGCATTGCCGAAGACGACAAGCTCAACATCACCAGCGCTCGCACCAGTATCTTTCAGAGCCTGATCGACGGCATGTTGGGTCAACGATCTCAGGGTGCGGTTTAGGAATTTTCCGAACGGTGTCATCCCCGCTCCCGCGAAAACTACGGCGGTCAACAGCTTCCTCCCGATTTGCTTGCTTCTTACTTCGCTGTCATATAATTTACTTGAAAGTAAGATTGTGTCAAGACAGTCCCCCTGCCTTGTAGACGCAGCTTCGAAAGGGATGGAAGATGCCTATGGGACGGAGCCCGATGGGTCTACTTGATCATTCGCGGCTTCTGCGCGCGGCGGACAAGTCCCCGCATCAGCAGGTCGGAAAGTTGTCGCCCGAACTTTTCCTCAGAAAGACGGCCGTCCGCCTTGAACCAGCGCGCTATCCAATGAAGGGCGCCGATGAACGTGAATATGATCACCGTGGGATCGACCGGCTCGAGGCTGCCATCTTTAACGCCGCTCCTGAGAAGCTTTTGAAGGCGTTTCTCAAAGGTGTCGCGGCGGGCAACTATCACCGCCCGGTCTTTCGCATGGAGCACATCTATCTCGCCGAGAATAGCGAAAAACCCGTCTTCGCGCGCGATGCTGCGAACATAACTTTTGATGAACGTCTCGACGATGTCGGCGGCAGAGCCCCCGGGCTTGATTGCGTCGTCAAGGGAGCGCTCGCCGAAATCCATCGAGGCCTGGTGAGCTTCAAAGAGAATTTCCTGTTTCGTCTTCACGTACGTGTAGAGGGCTGGCTTCGTCACGTCGAGAGCCCGCGCCACGTCGTCCAGCGAAGTATTATGGTATCCCCGTTTGGCAAAGGCACGGGCAGCCTCGCGAACCACTGCCTCACGCTTCCTACTAAACAGATCCGCCTGGCTAAGTTCAGTCTTTTTTCCAACGAGGCATGCTGAGCTCTGAGTTCGGGCGAGATCCGCCTTGCCGACAGGTTAAGACAAGCAAAACAATCAAGTGAGGACCGCATGCAAGTGATTGACTTCTTTGACAAAGGCGCCGCGCTCTATCCCAACGCGGACGTGGTCCATGACGGGGCGCGCGGGTGGACCTACTCCGAAATCCAGACACTGACAAAACGCATCGCAAACGCGCTACTCGGCGCAGGCCTGACCGCCCGTTCACCGGTCGCGACTTATACACCAAATCACGCGATGGGCTTCGCCGCGCAGTACGGCGTCTTCCGTGCTGGCACGGTATGGGTTCCTGTCAACGTCCGCAACTCGGTTGAGGAGAATATCGCAGTTCTCGATATGCTGGGCGTCGAGTGGATGTTCTTCCACACAGATTTCGAATCCGAGATTGATCGTATTCGCAGGGCCCTTCCCCGGATCAGAGGGTTTGTTTGTCTCGATCGCGAGAGCTCTCACGGCCCTTCGCTTTCGCACTGGATTGAACGATATGGTCCAGACGGAGACTTCATCGAGAAAGGGCCGACCGACACAATCGCGATCCTCGCGACCAGCGGCACCACGGGCAAGCCGAAGGGTGTCGAACTGTCGAATTTGAATTGGGAGGCGATGATAGCCTCCTATCAAATGTTGATGCCCTACGCCGAGACCCGCCCCATCCATCTGGTTGCTGCGCCGCTAACGCACGCAGCCGGATGCTTCACCACTTCGCTCCTCTCTCTCGGCGCAACAAACATCTTGCTACCCAAGCCCGAACCCCTCGCCATCCTTGAGACAATCGAGAAACACCGTGTCACAACAATGTTCTTGCCTCCCACTCTCATCTACATGCTTCTCAGTCATCCACGCCTACGCGATTTCGAGTATTCCAGCCTCCGCTATTTCCTCTACGGCGCTGCGCCGATGTCCGTACAGAAGCTTCGTGAAGCGACTGACGTCTTCGGTCCAGTGATGTGCCAGACCTTCGGTCAAACCGAGGCGCTGATGGTGATCACCTTTATGACAGCGCTTGACCACCAACAAGCGCTGTCCGATCCAGCGCTTGAGCGGCGGCTATGGAGCGCGGGTCGCCCTGGGCCACTTGCGAACGTAGCCATCATGAGCGACGACGGAAAACTGCTTGCTCCTGGCGAACGCGGCGAAATCGTATGTCGAGGCAATATTGTAATGAAGGGCTACCTCAACAATCCACAGGCCAGCGCCGAGGTGTCGGCTTTTGGCTGGCACCATACCGGCGACATAGGCGTAACGGACAAGGACGGGTTCGTTTACCTTGTTGATCGCAAGAAAGACATGATCATTTCGGGAGGCTTCAATGTCTACCCGAGTGAAGTCGAACAAGTTTTGTGGGCACATCCCGCCGTTAAAGACTGCGCAGTAATTGGCACTCCTCATGAAAAATGGGGTGAGGCAGTCACTGCGGTGATCGAGCTTAAAGAAGGCGCCGCCGCCGACGAGGCAACCCTCATCCAATATTGCAAGGACCGCTTGGGCTCGGTGAAGGCGCCTAAGTCAATAGTGATTACGATTGCTTTGCCGCGGAGTTCCGTTGGCAAGGTGTTGAAGCGTGAGTTGCGGGACCAATTCTGGCAAGGGCGCGAACGCGCCATATAGGGAAAGCCATGGCATACGAAACGATCAACGTAGAAGCTCGCGAAGCGGGCCTGTATAGCGGCGATCCTGCCGACGAAGATCGTCTCAACCGCGGTCTTCATGTTGTCGTAGATGCCGCGGCTGCAGGTGCCCTTGAACAGGGCGAACGCCCTGTCGTGGGCGCCGAACACCATCTCCTGCGTCTCGTGCGGATAGACCCGCACGAACAGCATGCGGCTGTGGCAGAGGCAGACATGGGCGGTCTTGACCATCACCGTGGTGCCGCTCAGCAGGACCACCTCGTGGCTCCAGTCGAACTGGTACGCTTCGCCCGGCGCAAAGCTTAGTGGGACATAGGCAGCCGCGGTCGACTGAACACTACCTCAGTTCGCACGGTTCCGGAGCAAGGTGTCGGTTCGATGGCCTTGGGACCGTTTAGATCGCGTCGCGCCAACAGCGGGCCACGGCCCCCACCATCGAAGACGATGAAGGGCGCAAACAGCCGCTTATCGAAGCGTTCATGTGTGCGGCTCGGATTGCAGAAATATCCCGGCTCTTTTTGGTTCGAAACCCTTGGTCCTTGAGGATGTACATGCACCGAGTCTTTCAGAGTTTTATCGATCGTTTATCGGTCGCCGAGAATGCGACTATGCTCTCGGAAGCTATCGCCGAAATTGCGACCGCGTTCGACTTGTCTTGCTTCGCATACCTTGCATTGCCGTCTCAGCTGAACAAGAAGCCGCTGGTGATCTCCACGTATCCTGCCAATTGGGTCGCTCACTACGTGCGCAGTAACTACCAGCGCCTTGATCCTGTGATCGCGCAGGCGCTGCAGACTCCGGAGCCGTTCCGATGGGGAACCGGATTATCGTTGACAGCCCTTTCTTCAGTTCAGCAACAACTATTCGACGAAGCTTCTCAGTTTGGAATTCGATTCGGGTTTACCGTCCCGATTCATGATGGCCACGGCCCAATTGCTGCTTTGACGTTCGCCTGCGATCAACGAAACGTTTTGTTCGAAAACTGTGTCGCATCAAATGAGCGACTGCTGCAGCTTATGGCGATGTATTTCCATGCGCACGTTCGCCGTAGGCTTACAAGCGAACACAGAGTTGGCGAAATTAGGTTATCTCCCCGTGAATTCGAATGTCTCGAGTGGTCCTCTCGCGGCAAGTCTGCTTGGGAAATCGGAAACATCCTCGGCATCTCTCGACGAACGGCCGCCTTTCATCTGGATAATGCCCGAGCGAAGCTCGGCGTTCGCACAATTCGGCAGGCAGTCGTTCGACTAGCTGAGTCCAGACCTCGAAGATAGTCGGCCACGTCCCAAAAGCACGCTGTGCATATGCACAGGATGCCTTGCATCATTATTTCTGCTTTCACTGCCGATCCAGAGCAGGAGGCAACAATGATGCGGCTCATCACCCCGGACTGCTACGGCGAGTTCGTCAACGATCTAGCCGAGATGCACCGCCTGCGCTATCGCGTCTTCAAACAGCGCTTGGACTGGGATGTTCAGGTCAGTGGCGACATGGAGTTCGACGAGTTTGACGTCCTTCGACCCGTCCATTTACTGCATCGCACATCAGACGGCCTGATTCAGGGTTGCGTCCGGCTTCTTCCGTCCATGGGACCAACCATGCTTCGAGACATTTTTCCAATTCTTCTGGACGGCCAGCCGGGACCACGAAGCGAACACGTATGGGAAAGCAGCCGCTTCGCTCTTGATCTTCATCCAGATGCACCGAAAGCGACAGGCGGACTTGCTGCCGCTACCTACGAGCTCTTTGCAGGCATGATCGAGTTCGGCTTGTCTATCCGGTTGACCGAAATCGTGACGGTTACCGACACCCGCATGGAGCGCATCCTTCGACGCGCCGGGTGGCCCCTTCGACCGATCGGAAAGCCTCGCGTCCTCGGAAACACTATGGCCGTCGCGGGCTATCTGGAGGTGTCGACTGATGCCCTCGAGCGCATCCGGAGTGCGGGTCGCATCTCAGGCCCGGTGCTGTGGGCTCCGGTCATGCGAGCGGCCGCCTAAAGATAGACACATTGCTGCATATCGCGCGGCAAGCTCCCTCTCTGCTTAAGTCAAATGAGCAATTTCAAAGGGCCAGCTCATTCTCTGCGCAGCAGCCAAGCTCTCGAGCTGAAGCATCTGCGATCGGCCGTCGCTGCCGCCGAGTGTGGCAGCTTCCGTCAGGCCGCGGAGTTGCTGAGATTGCAACAGTCGACTCTCAGCAGATCAATTCGCCAGATTGAGCATGGCCTTGGCGTTACAATTTTCGAGCGATCAAGCGCAGGTGTGAAGCCCACGCGGGCAGGCCGCAGCGTTCTTCTGTCAATCGGCGTTCAAATTTGACCCCGGATCGGCGTCCAATTTTGACCCCTTTGTGCGACGGGTTTTGGCGGTAGCGCTCGCGCCGTCGGAGCTGGTCGGGGTTGCGGAGACGGTGCGAGCGCGGGCTGCGTGATCGTCGTCGCGGCTTTTGAAGCGCCAGCTGTCGTTGCCGGTCTCGACGATGTCGCAATGGTGGGTCAGGCGGTCGAGCAGCGCCGTGGTCATCTTGGCGTCGCCGAACACGCTGGGCCATTCGCCGAAGGCGAGATTGGTGGTGACGACAATGGACGTTCGCTCGTAGAGCCGGCTGACGAGATGGAACAGCAGCTGGCCGCCGGATTGGGCGAACGGCAGGTAGCCGAGCTCGTCGAGGACGATGAAGTCCATCCGGGTCAAATGCTCGGCGATACGACCCTGCCGTCCATTGCGGGTCTCGATCTCCAGGCGGTTGACGAGGTCGACCACGTTGTAGAAGCGCCCGCGGGCACCAGATCGGATGCAGCTTCTGGCGATTGCGATGGCCATATGTGTTTTGCCGGTGCCGGTCCCGCCGACCAGGACGGCGTTACGTTGCTGGGCGATGAAGCCGCCGCCGGCGAGATCATTGACCAGCGTCTGGTTGATGGGTGTGCCTTCGAACTGGAAGTCCTCAAGATCCTTGGCAAGCGGCAGTTTGGCGATGGTGAGCTGGTACTTGATCGACCGGGCCTGCTT
>DAIMKE010000069.1:0-12539 GCA_036721875.1 Bradyrhizobium sp.
ACCTCGATCGGCTCGACCAGCCGGTTCATCGCCGTCGGGCTTTCGAGCAACTTTTTGTTCAGCGCGCCGGAGGTAATGCCGGCTTCCAGCGCCGCGGTGCGCGTGAAACCGGGCGAGACCGCGTTGACGCGGACGCCGGAGCGCCCCCATTCGGCGGCAAGCGTCTGCGTGATCTGGATGACGCCGGCTTTCGCCGCGGTGTAGGCATGGATCGGTCCGGACGTCATGCCTGCGACGGACGCGACATTGACGATGGCGCCATGTCGGCGCTCGGCCATCTTGACGCCGACGCTACGGGCGACGAGGAAGGTGCCGCGCAGGTCGATATCGACCTCGCGGTCCCACTGCTCCATCCGCACGCGCTCGATCGGGTGCATCTTGCCGAATATCCCGGCGGCGTTGACGAGGCCGGTGATCGGGCCATGCGCGGACTCGATATCGGCGATGCCGCTAACGACGGCGCTTTCGCTGGCGACATCGAACGGGGCGGGCCACAAGATTACTTGCGTTCCCGCCAGCGGTTCCGGCGCGATGTCTGTCACCACGACGCGATGGTCTTGTCCGGCCAGAAGCGTCGCGGTGGCTGCGCCAATGCCGCGGCTGCCGCCGGTGACGAGAACGATACCTTCAGCGGCCATGGCCGTTGCCCTTATCCGGTGTGATCAGCCCGCATGTGACAGACTACCTTTCCAAATCGCTCGGCGGAGTCAAGGCGACGGTTCGCTGACGGCTGTGACCGGTCCCAATGGCGCCGGGCTGATGGGCGGTCCCGCACTCCCGCTCCTGGACGAGCCGAGTGAGGGGCGGGCTCGATCGTTGTGCAGCGGATCGGTGCATTGCTGCGGCAATTTCGGGGGGCCGGGGTCACGGTGCTGATCGTCGAGCAGAACATGCATTTTTGCCTTGGCGGTGCGAGCCACGCGACGGTTATCGACAAAGGTCAGATCGTCTACAATTCCGGGATCGAAGAGCTGAAAGCCAACGAAAACATTCGTCAGCGCTACCTCGCGCTGTAGCTTTCGGCCCGATCCGGGAGAAGACATGGCCATCGAACGCAAGCTATCGCCGACGCATGAGGCGCCTTATCGCGGCTTGCGCGTAATGGATTTCGGGCAGGGCATCGCCTCACCCTATTGCGCGATGCTGCTCGGCGTGTATGGGGCCGACGTCATCAAGGTCGAGCCGCCCGAGGGAGACTGGTCGCGATTTCTCGGCACGACCTATGGCAGCCATACCACGCTCTCGGCAGTCTATAACCGCGGCAAGCGCAGCCTGTGCCTCGACATGAAGCACAAGGACGGGATCGCAATCGCCCGGCGGCTGGCGAAAGAGTGCGACGTCCTGATCGAAGGTTTCCGGCCCGGCGTCGCAGCCAGGCTTGGGATCGGCTACGAGGAATTGTCGCGCGACAATCCCGGCCTGATCTATCTATCGGTCAGCGCGTTCGGGCAGAGCGGCCCTTACTCGAAACGGCCGGGCTCGGATTCGGTGGCGCAGGCGTTCTCTGGATTCGTATCGATCAACGTCGGCAACGACGGTACCCCGCATCGGGCCGGCACAACAATCTCCGACGTCGTCACTGGCGTCTACGCCTTCCAGGCGATCGCGACGGCGTTGTTCGCGCGCGCGACCGTCGGCACCGGGCGCTGGATCGACGTCAACCTCTGCCAGTCGACGTCCGCCCTGCTCGGTCACAAGGTCGCCGAACATATTCTGGAGGGCGGCGCGCCGCGCGCCCTCAATGTGCCGGCGGGCTCATACCGGACCACCGACGGCTGGATGATGGTCACGCTGGTGAACGAGCCGCAATACAAGCGTCTGTGCGCGGCGATCGGACGTGAGGATCTTGCCTGCGATCCGCGGTTCGCCGATTTTGCACGGCGGGCCGATGCCGTGGATGTGCTGATCCCGCAACTGCGGGAAGTGTTCCTGACGCAGCCGACGGATGTCTGGTTGTCGCGGTTGCATGCCGCCGATCTCATTGCCGACCGGATCCTCAATCCCGGCGAATGGCTGCGCAACGCCCATGTCGAAGCCACGGCGGCCGCGGTCTGCCAGCAAACGCCGGGCGTCGGCGCCGTGTACTCGCCGCGGACACCGGGTATCGCAAGCCATTCGGAGGACCAGCTATGCCCGGCGCCGGATATCGGGCAGGACAGCTACGAAGTACTGCTGCAAGCGGGCTTTGAACGCGGCGCCATCGACGATCTGGTCAGGGCCGGCGCGGTGCGTCAAGCGAAGGGAGGCATGGTATGAGTGAGGATCTCGTTCGCTATTCCGTTTCCGGGAATATTGCGGAGATCATGCTGGATCGTCCGCCGGTCAACGCGCTGAGCATGCAATTGATCGATGCGCTGCTGGCCGCACTGGCAAAGGCACGTGACGACGAAGCGGTGCGCGCGGTGGTCATCGGCAGCGCACACAAGGTGTTTTGCGCCGGGCTCGATCTGGACATCGTCAGGGGCAAGCCTGGGATCGAGACCAAGAAGTTCCTCGAACGGCTCTATTTCGCGCTCAACGATACCCAGTATCGCATCGGCAAGCCGACCATCGCTGCGATTGACGGTGCGGTTCGCGCCGGCGGCATGACCATCGCAATCTCCTGCGACATGATCATCGCCGGCGATGCTTCGACCTTCGGTTATCCGGAGATCGATGTCGGATTGATTCCGGCGATCCACTTCGTGCAACTGCCGCGGCTGGTCGGAAAGCACCAGGCTTTTGGCCCGTTGTTCCTTGGCGAGCCGTTCGATGCCGCGACGGCCTTTCGCATGGGGCTACTCAGCGAGCTGGTGCCGAAGGGAACAGCGCTTGACCGGGCGCGGGAGATCGCGCGGAAGCTTGCCGCCAAATCGCCCATCGTCATGAAGATCGGCCGGGATGCCTTCATGCGATCAGTCGATTCCGACTTTCGCCGGTCGGTGGAAAATGCGGCCGAGAGTTTTGCGCTCGTCGCCACGACGGAAGATTGTCAGGAAGGCTTGAATGCGTTCGTCGAGAAGCGGACGCCGAACTACAGGGGACGCTGATGGCCGGATTGTATTTCGAGGAATTCGAGATCGGCCAGGAATTCCATCATGAGTTCTCCCGAACGGTTACCGAGATGGACAACACAATGTTCAGCCTGCTGACCATGAACCCGCAGCCGCTGCATATCGATGCGCATTTCTCCGAGAAAACCGAGTTCGGCCAGCGGCTCTTCAATAGCCTCTACACGCTTGGCATTATGATCGGTATGAGCGTCTACGATACGACGCTCGGCACCACGGTCGGCAATCTCGGCATGACCGACGTCAAGTTCTCGAAACCGGTGTTTCACGGCGACACGCTGAAGGCGCATACGAAGATCATCTCGAAGCGTGCCAGCAAGTCGCGGCCAACCCAGGGCATCGTCGAGTTCGAGCACACCATGACCAACCAGCGCGGCGAGGTGGTGGCGAGTTGCCGCCGGACCGGCCTGATGCACTGCAAGCCGAAGGCATGAGGCGATGAGATCGTTCCTGTTCGTTCCCGGCGACAGCCAGCGCAAGTTTGAAAACGCGAAGAGAACCGCGGCCGATGCGCTGATCCTCGACCTCGAGGATTCGATAGCTCCGGACGAAAAGGTTGGCGCTCGGCGCACGGTGCGCGAGATGCTCGATGCAAGGAACCCGGGCCAGAAATACTATATCCGCGTCAATGCACTCGATACCGGCATGACGCTTGGCGACCTCGCGGCTGTGATGCCGGGCCGGCCCGACGGGATCGTGCTGCCGAAATGCGCCGGCGCCGCCGACGTCAACCGCCTGTCGCTGTATCTCGACGCCTTCGAGGCGGCCGCCGGGACTGATCATGGCGCGACGCGCATCGTGACGGTGGCGACGGAGACGGCGAGGGCCGTCCTCAAGCTGCTCGATTTCGAAAACATGAGTCCGCGGCTGTGGGGCATGATGTGGGGCGCCGAGGATCTCGCGGCTTCTCTGGGTGCGTCGCGAAACCGGAGCGCCGGGCGCTACCACGGGCCGTTCCTGCTGGCGCGCGATCTCTGCCTGATCAGCGCAGCGGCGGCCGGCGTGGTCGCCATCGACACCATCGCCACCGACATCAACGATCTCGACGCGCTACGGGAAGAGGCGATCGCCGCGCGGCAGGACGGTTTCCTGGCCAAGGCGGTGATCCATCCCAAGCATGTCGACGTCGTCAACGCCGCGTTCATGCCGACGGACGAGGAAATCGCCTGGTCGGAAAAGGTGCTCAAGGCGTTCAACGACAACCCAACGTCGGGCGTGGTAAAGATCGACGGCAGGATGATCGACAAGCCGCATCTGCGCGCGGCCGAGAAGATCCTGGCGCTGCGAGGTCGGTAGCGAAATCCGGCTCCGCCGGATTGAATTGACTTTGACGACTGATCGGCGGCAAATGCGGCCAATCATCAGACCTTGAGGGAAACACCATGGTTGACGCGCTGATCATTGATGCATGCAGGACGCCACGCGGAATTGGCAAGGCGGGCAAGGGCGCCTTGTCGGGCATCCATCCGCAGCAGCTCGGCGCAACGGTGTTGCGCGCGCTGGCCGAGCGTACCGGCATCAACACCGCTGATGTCGACGACATCGTCTGGGGTACCAGTTCGCAACGGGGCCAGCAGAGCGGCGATCTCGGCCGCATGTCGGCGCTCGATGCCGGCTATGACGCGCGCGCCAGCGCCGTCACGCTGGATCGGTTCTGCGGTTCCGGCATCACCAGCGTCAACATGGCGGCCAATTCCATCATGTCGGGTTCCGAGGATCTCGTGATTGCTGGTGGCACCGAGATGATGTCGATGGAAGGCCGTCGTGGCGAAGGGCCGTTCATGATGGATAACGGCAATCTCCGCCTCCGTGCCAAGCATCCGCAATCGCACCAGGGCGTTTGCGCCGATGCGGTGGCAACGCTGGAAGGCATCACGCGACGGGACGTCGACGAACTAGGTCTCGAAAGCCAGAAGCGGGCGGCTGCGGCGATCAAGGGCGGCCATTTCAACAAGAGCCTCGTGCCTGTCTATCGCGAGGACGGCAGCCTCGCGCTGGATCGCGAAGAGTATCCGCGCCCGCAGACGACCATGGAAGGATTGGCCGGATTGAAGCCCGCTTTCCCGGCGATCGCGGACTATGCGCTCGACGACAAGGGCACCACCTATCGAAAACTCATTCTGGATAAATATCCTGATCTCGATATCAATTTCGTGCATCACGCAGGGAATTCCTCCGGCGTCGTCGACGGCTCGGCGGCCATCCTTCTGGCGTCGCCGAGCTACGCTAGGGCGCACGGCCTGAAGCCACGCGCGCGCGTCGTCGCGATGGCGAATATGGGGGACTCCCCGACCTTGATGCTGAACGCGCCGGTGCCGGCTGCCCGCAAGGTGCTGGCCAAGGCGGGCCTTACGCTCGACGATATCGACCTGTTCGAGATTAATGAGGCTTTTGCGGTGGTCGCCGAAAAGTTCATCCGCGATCTCAAGCTTGATCGCGACAAGGTCAACGTCAACGGCGGCTCGATCGCGCTTGGTCATCCGATCGGCGCGACCGGGTCGATCCTGATCGGTACCATGCTCGATGAACTGGAGCGGCGCGATCTCAAGCGCGGCCTGGTGACGATGTGCGCCGCCGGCGGCATGGCGCCGGCCATTATCATCGAGCGAGTTTAGCTACGCCGCAGGGAACTGAAGCTCGAACGCCACACCGGTATCGGACGGCGACAGCCGGATTGATCCGCCATGGCTGGTCATGACGGCCTGGACGATCGAGAGCCCCATTCCCGTGCCGCCGGTGTCGCGGCGCGTGGTGAAGAAGGCATCGAAGATTTTTTCCCGGTTCGGCTCTGATATCGGATCGCCGTCATTGCTGACGGTCATCTTGATGGAACCATTGTCCTCGATTGCCTCCAGCCGCACTCGCTTGGCATTGTGACGAACGGCGTTGTCGACCAGATGCGACAGCACGATCAGGGCTTTCTCGCTCGACATGCCGATGGAGCGATCGAGAGATCCGGTCGCTTCGATCGACCGGGTCGGAAACCGGCTTTTCAATCCGCTGACGACCTGACTCAGTTCGGTATGCTCGTTCTGCGGCGGCGCGGCTTCCGCCCGTGCCAGCTCGCGCAGCCGCTGGGTCATGACCTCGAGGCGCCCAGTGTCGCCCAGAATGTTCGATACGAAATTCTTCTGCTCCATCCGGGTCAGATTGTCGGATTTGCTTTGCAGAGAATCCAGCAGCAGCTCGGCGGCGCCCTTGATCGACGTCAACGGCGATTTCAATTCGTGGGTCAAGTGGGACGAGAAGGTCGCGATGTAATCCGATCGCCGCGACAACTGCTCCGCCATATCGAGAAAACTGTGTGATAGTTGCGCAAACTCGCGCGTGCCGTAGTGGGCAAGAGGGTGGAACGCGTCGCGGTCGCCACGGCTGATGCGCGCGGCGCGATCGACCAGTTCGCGCATCGGGCGGGTGATGGTTCGGGAAAAAACCAGCCCGATGACGATGGTCGCTGCAATCACGGTCAGACCCGCCAGGATGAACTTGATGCGCTCCTGATACAGGTGATCGAAGATGTTGCTGGGCGTTCGCGATGTGTAAATCACGCCTGCGACGCGGTTGCTGACGATCACGGGCATTGCAGAGAACACGTGCACACCAACGCCGCGGCTGATCGAATAGATCGGAGGCGGCGGCTTGTCGGGCTTGCGAATGCGCAAGACCGCCCGGTATTGCCCGCCGAGCGCCGTAGCCACTTCCTCGATATGGGCGAGCGATTGACCGACCTCGTCGCGGCCGGCGATCACGACACCGCGGGGATCGAGCCCCCGGAAACCGGCAAGCGTGACTTTCTGCGTTTCCAGGATGATCGGCATCAATTGCGCGCCGATCTCGAGATAGCCGGGTGAAGCCGGCGCGCTCGCCGGAAGTGCGTTCGGCCGCCGCCGCAGCAGGTCGGCACCGGCGGCGAGATCGAGTGCGGGCCGGATCGGCGTCAGCTGGCTTTCGCGATCGGACCGCTTCTCGGGCGGAAGTTCGGCGCCGAGCGCCAGCCCTGCGTCGAGGCGGGCTTCGACCTCACGTGCATAGACCAAAGCCAGCACCCGGCTTTGCGCGATCAGTTCGGCCTGGGTCTGGTGAATGAGCTGGTTGTCATAGAGGCGAAAGAAGAACAATCCGACCAGGGGCAGCGTCGCCGCGGCGGCAAGCGCGGTGAAAATGACCATGCCCACCGAAGGCCGCCATTTCTCGCGTTTGCGGGGCGTCATGCCTGCGGCTCACATCGCCCGAGCTTGAAGCCGACGCCGTGAATGGTTTCGATGACATTGTCGCAGTTCACGGCCGACAGTTTTGCGCGGATATTGCGTATATGGCTGTCGATGGTGCGATCCGACACCTGAATGTTGAGCTGATAGGCGGCGCTCATGATCTGGTCGCGGCTGAAAACGAGCGTCGGCCGCGAAAGGAATGCCCTGAGGATCCCGAACTCGATGGCAGTGAGCCGCAGCGGCGTGCCCGCAAATTCGGCGATGTGTTGCTCCGGCTCGATCGACAGTCGGCCCTGCGAAAGCGCTGCAGTCGAAGCCTTTGTGTGCAGCCCGCGCGAAGCCATCCGACGGAGGATGACATTGACCCGGGCGACGAGTTCGCGGGGGCTGAAGGGCTTGGTGACATAATCGTCACCGCCGATCTCAAGCCCCAGCACGCGGTCGATCTCGTCATCGCGCGCGGAGAGAAACAGGATCGGGAGGTCCGAGGATTTCCGGATTTCGCGGCAGACGTCCAGGCCATCGAATTCCGGCATGCCGATGTCCAGAATGATCAGATCCGGCCGGTCGCCGGCAAAGCGCGTCAGTGCTTCCTTGCCGTCGCGCGCCTCGAATACGGTCATTCCGGCTTTCCTGAGTGCGACACGGATAACTTCTCGGATGTGCAGATCGTCGTCTACGATGAGAATGCGGTGCGTCAAACGTCTCTCCGGGAGGTCGGACTACCCTGCGGGTGAACTCGGCTGTTGGGCATCCAGCGTGCGCTGCAGCCGCCAGCTACGAAAACCCCAGTTGCGCCAGGAATTCATCTCTCGCCGCTGCTGTTCTACAAGGCGACCACGATGGGAGACAAGAGCAGGATCGTAGCCACGCAGCACGATGGCCCTGTCTATGGCGGGCAAGGCCTGAGGACCGAGGTTCAACAGGTAGTACAGATCGATTGCCACACCCTTACCCGTTGCTTCGCGACTATGGCTGACATTGTAGTCGGCAATAATGGCAGCGAAGTTCACGAGCGAGCAGACATAAAGCGTAGCCGTCAAGATGATGAGGTTGGCGCCGATCAACCAAGCGTTCGATCGGTTCAAAGCAATACGGGCGACTATGAGCAGGAGCCCGGCCATGACAACCAGCATCCAGACAAAAGCCGCGACGCGCCACCAGGTCAGGAGATAAATCTGGACGTAGAGATCAAGCCGCAGGATCGCCGAGGCGACGAGCAAGACGTTCTGCGCGACCCAGAGATAGACCAGCGGCCTGATGATAGTCGAATTCTCGGCCGGGCCTCCCGGCCTCATTGCAGCGAGAACGAATCCGGCCGCCAGCAACGCCGTGAGGATGAGGGGATACGCGCCGCGATGGGCATACGAGGCATAAGTGATATCGTCGGGCAATTTCGCGTTGCCCCAGAGATAGGTCACGTCGAGGGCGGTTTGAACCGAAAACAGCAAGTTGAACAGGATCAATGAGCGCAGGATCGTCGTGACACCGAAGAACTCCAATCGATCCGGCCGCGCTTCCTTCGCCGGTGTGACCGCCTCGGCCACACTCGTCGCCACTTCGTGCTTCCGGCGCCATCGGACATGGATAAACGGCCAGACGACCGACAGCGCCATGGCCCAGAGTAGCAGGCGCCCAGGGTTCAGATAGCTCGCTGTATTGGCCGGGTTCATCAAGCCGATCCACTTCTCGAGTAGTGGGTTCGCCGACGCCAGCAGAAACAGGAAAATGCCGCTGAGAGACACGGGGATGAGCCAGACGGCAAATCCGCTCTTCAGTGCCGGCAGATTGAATGCGCTGATAAAATCGCGGAAAAATCTGAACGGGCCGACCAGATAGAGATCGCACAGCGCGGCGGCACGCTCGTCGCGATCGAGCCGCTCATGATTGGTCGTCAGCAGCAGAGCAATGCCGAGCGACAACACCAGGAAGGCGAGCGACGCGGCATTGAATTCCTCGATGGCCGGGACGAGAGCGGCGAGCAGGAGGATGCCTGCGATCGTCGTCGGCTTTTGGCTCAACGCGGCGCGATTGGCAAGCAGCGAACCGCAAGCTACGGCCAAAGCGAAAATGGCGGCCGAGAGTCCGATCGCGTGTCCGTAGAAGAGCCAGTCAGCGAGTGCCGCTAATGCCACGGCAATCGCCGTTTTTACTGGAAAGAAGCTTTCGCGGGCGAAGCCGGCTTCTGACGCCGGCGTGGAGAAGTCGGCCATTGGCGAGCTACCTGTCCGGAGGGGAAAATTGCAGGCCAGCGCGGTCTGGGGACTCTCGCAGAGCCACCAACCGTCGTTAGCCAGCCGTGGGGGAATGGGCATTCGATGTCCGTCACTGATTTGCAGGACGGACTATCGGGCGCCATTGTGCAGTTACGTGGAATGCACTCTGCAAGACTTCAGGAGTTTTATGCAGTTTCCGTGCAGCCGCGCTTCTGCGCTCGCGTCCGGATGACAAGTTTGATACGGACGAAATGCTCGACTCCGTTCTCAGGCTCCATTCGCTCTCATGCAAATCCTCACACGTATCGGCCTGATCCTGCTCTGGCTCGCCGGACCGATCTTCGTGTTCGCCGCCGCCAACAAGAATGATCCTTATCTGATTTCGCTGCGCGGGCCGGGAAACGTGGCTCTGGCCGTGGTGAGCATTGTGGCCGTGGTGGTGTTGATCCGTCAGGGCTACTGGAGAAGGGGGCTCGCCCGACGGGCGCTCATTCTGCTGTGGTGCTTGCCATCGCTGTCGATGTTGGCGGCGCATGCTTCATTCGAGTGGTGCAAGCGGAGCGTTCTGCAAACCGACGCCGCGCAGGCGCGGAGCCTCGGCCGGCACTTCGTCGTGGGATACTCGTCATTCCCCGAGGTGGCTGTGCTCGCCGAGAAGGGGCTGATTTCCGGCGTCTACATTACCAGGCACAATATCGTGGGCTCGACGGTGGCGCGGCTGCGAGACGAAATCTTGGGGCTTCAAGCCAGGCGACGTGCAGCCGGTCTGCCACCGCTGATCGTCGCCGCCGACCAGGAGGGCGGCATCGTATCGCATCTGGCGCCGCCCTTGACCAGGCTTCCGGCGCTATCGACGCTTGCGAGCCTTGCGCCGAATATACGCGCTCGCAAGGCCGAGGAGTACGGCCGTACGCATGGCCAGGAACTGGCGGCGCTCGGCGTCAACCAGAACCTCGCGCCGGTACTGGATCTGCGACCGGATCTGAAGCGCAACCGGTTCGACTTCAACACTCTAATCGGTCAGCGCGCGATCTCCGATGATCCGTCGATGGTCGCCGATATCGCCCGGTCGTACATAACCGGGCTCGAGGCGTCCGGTGTCGGGGCGACGGTCAAGCATTTTCCAGGACTGGGACGCGTCCGGGCCGATACGCATCATTTCAGCGCCGATCTCGACGCGCCGCTGCAGGAGCTCGAAGCGTCGGACTGGATTCCTTTCAGGAAGGTGCTGGCCAGCACGATGGCGCAACTGATGATCGGGCATGTGACATTGACATCGGTCGATCCGGAGCGCCCGGCATCACATTCCAGGCTCGTCGTCGACGGGATCGTGCGCAAGAAATGGAACTACCAGGGTGTGACCATCACCGACGATCTGGTGATGGGCGCGATCTATCAGCGCAATGTCTGCACCGCGGTGGTCGAGGCCCTCAATGCCGGCGTCGATCTGCTGCTGGTCGCCTTCGATGGAACGCAGTTTTATCGAATCTTCGCCTGCGCTGCAGCCGCGTCGGCTCAAGGAAAGCTCGACGCCGCTACGTTGCGCGACAGCGAGATGCGGCTAATGGGTAGGTTGCCGGTGGATTGAGGAACTGGTCATCGATTGGCCCCGCGGCATTGGCTTGCGGTCCTGCTGTTTGGACCAGGACGCGTAGTAGGCGACCGCCGTCATGATTGAAATCCCGGCGGCGCTGACCAGAACATGCATCGCAAGCAGGTTCGGTCCGGTGATGAGGACGAGATGGGCGGCAAACGAAAGGAAGACGCCGGCGCAGAAGACCGGTAGCCATTCCTCACCGCACTTGATGACCGGCTGCAGCGCTTGCCGGCGGAGACCGCGCCAATCGCGTGGTACCACGTAAGTGAAGAGAAATATCAGCGCAAGAAAATGCAGTACCCGGTAAGGAACGAGATCCTCCCCCTGGTTAGGAGCGAAAACATCGAGTAGGTAATCCGGAGCGATCCCGGCAATTTGCGGGAATCTTCCTGCCATCGTCACGACCAGCGCGAATATCAGATACAGCCACGCCGCAACGCGCAGGATCCAAAAATCCTGGAGCGCGCTCAGGGCATGCTTCTGCCGGGCGTCGATCGAGGCAAGCCAGGCGCCGAACACAAACAGCAGCTGCCAGCAGAACGGGTTCAGAGACCAGCGCCCGTCGGGAAATGAAGACAGGTTCCAGTCCAGGTGCCGGGCGATGAAGTAAAGGCAGATCGATGCCGCCATCGTCAGGTTCGGCCGGCGCATCATGCCAATCAGCACGAGCGGAAAGAACGCCATCAGGACGATGAACAGTTGCAGCACTTCGAGATTGAGCGGCTTGGCCTGCAGCAGGAGGCCGTGAATCAGTGTGCGGATCGTATGATCGACGATGCCCGTCACGTTGAACTCGCCGATCAATGCGGGAGCGCTGGATTTTCCCGCAACATATCCGATGAGCTCGATATAGACCACGAACAGAACGACGTAGGCGACGTAAAGCTGCCACAGCCGTTTGAAAATGCGGGTGGCCGTCACGACCAGCCGGCGTTCGAGCATCATTCTCCCGTAGAGCATTGCAGCCATATAGCCGCCGACAAACACGAAAAGATCGACTGCGCCACTGAACCCGAAATTCCGCATGGTGAGCATACCGACGGCATTGTGCGGGACATGATCCAGGAAGAGAAACCAGGCGGCGAGACCCAGCAGCAGATGGAGTCGGAGATCGCCGTCGCGCGCGGCGAATTCGGCCTTCAGTGACGGATGCATGTGGGAATGAGAACTTCGCAGCCCGAGGAATCGAATCGGGACAATACCCGACTGTCCGCGCAGTCGGTGTAGACCTTGCGTGAGAAATATCTAATCAGCGCGTCGGCAATTTAAGCCGGTCGACGATCACGATTGTTTGACGGAATAGGCGATCGAGCGCGCTCAGACGCTTTCGTGCTTTCGAAGATCGCGCAGGTGATCGAAATGGCTGGCCTGCAGGTCGGCCCCCGTCGCGCCGATATCCGGCACCGCAGCCTCGATCATGATGTCGGCGGTGACATCTTCGACAGAAGAATCCGCGATTTCATGG
>DAIMKE010000070.1:0-12454 GCA_036721875.1 Bradyrhizobium sp.
GCGGCTTGCCGCGCCCGGCAATGGCGCCTCCGAAATGCTCGGGCACGCCGTCGGGAACGAGGAAGGACGAATCCTCGGGCCAGCCATAGGCTTTCTTGGTGCCGCGTATGTCATCGCCGGTCATCGCCTCGCCATGCGCCTTGGCGGTTCCGGCGATCGAGCTGCCATAGCCGATAATCGAATGGACCACGATCATCGTCGGCCTGTCGGTGGTCGCCTTGAAGCTTTCGATCGCCGCGGCGACCGCCTTGGTATCGTTGGCGTCGTCCACATGGATGACGTGCCAACCATAAGCGTCGAAGCGCTGGCCGACATCCTCGTCGAAGGCGAGTTCAGTGCCGCCCTCGATCGTCACATGGTTCGAATCGTAGATCCAGCAGAGGTTGGAGAGCTTCAGGTGGCCGGCCAGGCTCGCCGCCTCGCTCGCGACGCCTTCCATCATGCAGCCGTCGCCGGCGAGGCAGTAGACGTCATGGTCGAAGATCGGGAAACCGTCGCGATTGTAGCGCGCCGCGAGCCAGCGCTCGGCAATCGCCATGCCGACCGAATTGCCGCAGCCCTGGCCGAGCGGTCCAGTAGTCGTCTCGACGCCCGTGGTGTGGCGATATTCGGGGTGACCCGGCGTCTTCGAGCCGATCTGGCGGAAATCCTTGATGTCCTGCAGGCTCACCGCCGGTTTGCCGGTCAGCCTGCCGTCCTTGTCGATCTCCTTGACTGCGGCGAGATGCAGCAGGGAGTAAAGCAGCATCGACGCATGGCCGACCGACAGGACGAAGCGGTCGCGGTTGGGCCAATCCGGCGCGTCGGGATCGGTGCGCAGGAATTGCGACCAGAGCGTATAGCCGACCGGTGCCAGGGCCATCGGCGTGCCGATATGACCCGATTTCGCGGCGTGGACCGCATCCATCGACAAGGTGCGGATCGTGTCGATCGCCAGCCGTTCCGGGCTGCCGTCCCCATGCAGGGTAGAAGCGGGGATGGTCGACATGAGAATCCTTTCGTATTGCCGTTGTCGAATCAACGTCAGGCCTTTAGCGGAACCCGCACGAGCACAATCCGCGTCGCGCCGTCGTGGGGAAAGCAAACCCCGGGTTCTCGCAGGAGCTTGCCGTCAATGGTAATTTCCTCTCCGTCACCTTCAAGAGACGGGTCCGTTTCGATCGTTATCTGGATGGCTCCGTCGGCGCGCCGGAGCGTCAATTCCGCTTTGTGCCAGTTTTTCGGCATTGCTGGACGTATCTGTATTTTGCCGCCGATTAAGCGAACGCCCAGAATTTCTTCAACGGCCAGCCGCCATGTCCAACCTGCGGCGCCTGTATACCAAGTCCAGCCGCCGCGGCCGAGATGGGGTGCCACACCGGCGATGTCGCCCGCGACAGCATATGGCTCGGTTCGATAATGCTCTGCGCCTTCGCGTGTCGAACTGTGCGTTATCGGGCTAATTCGGTCGAACAGTGATTTGGCCACGTCGCCGTCGCGTATCCGTGCGAACGCGATCGCGAGCCACGTTGCCGCATGGGTATATTGCCCGCCATTCTCCCGGACGCCAGGCGGATAGGCCTTGATATAGCCCGGTTCGCGCGGCGTGTGGTCGAAGGGGGGATCGAGCAGGCGTATGAGGGTATCATCGTTGCGTACTAGGTAGCGCCTGGCCGACGCGAGCGCCGTTCTGGCTCGCTCCGGATCTGCAGCATTTGAGAGAACGGACCAGGATTGAGCGATGGAATCGATGCGACATTCCTGCTCCTGGGATGTGCCCCAAGGCCTGCCGTCGTCATCAAAGGCGCGCAGATACCATTCGCCATCCCAGCCAGACTGCTCGACCGCTGCGGCGAGCGCTTCGACACGCGCTTCCCAGCGATCACGAAACTCGGTTTGCCGCTCATCGACGCAGTGCAGTGTGAAGTTCCGGATAGTTGCGATGAGGAACCAGGCCAGCCATATGCTCTCGCCGCGTCCCCGCTCGCCGACCCGATCCATGCCGTCATTCCAATCCCCGCTGCCGATCAGGGGAAGGCCGTGAGCTCCGAGGCGATAGGCATGGGCAAGCGCGCGGTCGCAGTGAACGAACAGCGATTGCTTATAGTCGGTAACTTCAAATCGGGCGTAACGATCGGCCTCGCCGGCCGCGAGCGGCGGCGCTCTCAGAAATGGAATTTCTTCGTCCAGAATGGATTTGTCGCCGGTCGCCTCGACATAGTGCGCGACGGCATAAGGAAGCCAGACGAGATCGTCGGAGCAGCGGGTTCGGACCCCGCGGTCCGAAGGCGGGTGCCACCAATGGAGTACGTCGCCCTCTTCGAATTGGTGCGCAGCGGCGGCGAGGATATGTTGCCGCGTTGCGTTCGGATCGACCTGGATCTGGGCAAGGACGTCCTGGAGCTGATCGCGAAATCCGAACGCGCCACTGGCCTGATAGAAACCGGCGCGAGCGCGCACGCGGGCACTTAGCGATTGGTGAGGCAGCCACCGGTTGACCATCAGGTCGAAGGCAGGATCGGGTGTCTTGACCTGAACCTTTTCCAACCGATCGGCCCAGTCCGCTACGCGAACCCGGGCAGCAGTCTCGATGATGGACGGCGATTGCCAATGCCGGATAAGTTGGATTGCGTGCTCGAGGTTATCACCCTGGCCGAGGATGAAACAAACTTCGACGGTTCCTTCAGGGGGGATATCGAGATGCACCTGGAGGGCGCCGCAGCAATCGTCGCCGGCAGAATCCTGGCGGTTGCCCAGATCCCAGTTGAGCAGGCCGAGCGGTCGGGCCGGGTCGGCAACAACACCGTGAAAATCGCGGCGTGAGGTAGTGAAGCTATGAACGGCCTGGGTCGTGGCAAGAAAGGCGACGCGATCGCCGAACTCGTCCGTCCAGGAATTGCGTGCGAGAATTGCATGGGAGGCCGGGTCATAGCGCGATGTGCGAAAAGGGGCTTGCTCGCCCCTCACCGCGCCCAGGAGCCATTCCGCATAGTAGGTCGCCGTGATCCGGCGCGAGCGTGGCGTTTGATTGCGTAGGCGCAGACGCACCAGTTTTACCGGATCGTCGATTGGCACGAAGGTCGACAGCTCCTGCTCCAGGCCTTCGCTGTGGCGGTGCCATATGGTCCGATCGGGACTATGATGAATGCGGCACGCGGAGCCGCCGCCCGATGGCAAGGGTGTCGGGGTCCAGAGCCGCCCGTTCTCCTCGTCGCGCAGATAGAGCCGTTCACCTTGGGGATCCTCGACGGGATCATTGAACCAGGGCGTGAGTCTGTTCTCGCCGCTGTTGATCGCCCAGGCGAAGCCAAGCCCGGCCTCAGTAACGATCGTGCCGAACGCGTCGTTGGCCAGGACATTGGACCACGGAGCCGGGGTGGGAGCGTCGGGCTCTAGGTTGATCACATAGTCGCCAGTATCAGGCGCAAAGCCGCCCCAGCCGTTGTCGAAGAGGAGATCTACGGACCGCGGCACGGGTGCGGAGGTGGCTGGCGGCACGTTGGTGCCGACTGGGGCAAACGGCGGGCCGGGGTGCGGAGGTTGATCTACCCGGGCGAGCTGGTCGGCAAGCGTGACGCCGTCGTCTTCAAGGATCAGCTTGGCGGCCTGCTCGAGGAGCGCCACGCGCTCGTGATCGGAGGAGCTGACGCCCACTAGGTGGATGCCGCCATGGGTGCCAAGACGTTCCTGCGCGCCGGCGTCTCTCAGGACTTCCAGAAGGCGCTCGCGGACCGGTTCGACGTAACCTGAGGTGCCCTCGTGGACGATCGCGAGATCGAAGAGGATGCCGCGCTGGTGGCCGAGCCAATGCGCAGCGAGAACGAAGCGGAGCATACCGGTCTGTTCCGCGGTGCCGGCGCGCAGCATCACGATGGGATGATCGCCTGAAATACCAAGCGACCAGAGATCGACCTGCCGGAAGAGCCGTTCACCTCCGGGTGCAGGGTTTGTGCGGGCAGTAAAAAGATGGGAAAGGAGGGCCTGTACCTGAGGTACGAACTGTGGCTGTAGGCCCAGGTCGTGCATCTCGCGCGCTTTTGCCGCGATGGAATCGCTAACCACCCAATCCAGCGCGGACAACGTTGCATAGCGGTCGGCCAGGTCTAGCGCCGACTGACGCGATCCCGCCGCGATCGTGACGAAAGCGAGTTCGCGGCGCCCGTGCGGCGGCAGCATGACCTTTGCCCTGATCGCGCAGATCGGATCGAGCGACCAGCCCAATGCGCCAATCAGAGGCTCCTCTGTCATCGCGGTAGGATGCGTGACGTTGCCATGGCGACCGATGAAGGCTCTTCGATCAGCCTCAAGTCCGAGCAAGGCGACTCCTTCGTCATCTCCGATTATGCGAATCAGCAAAACCGGAGGCCGCTCGTCGGGATTGCGCGGTCGGCGCATGAACACGAGTCCATCGCCTCCGGGCAAGGCTTCAGCGCCCACGAACAGCTTGCTGAAAGCAGGATGCCGAGCGGCATCCTGGGGTGGGGCGAGCACCACCTGGACGTAGCCCGTCAGTTCGATTGTCCGGGCACGATCCTCCTCATTGACGAGCGCGATGCGTCTGATTTCGAGATCGTCGCCATGGGCAACGTTGACTAGCGTCGAGATCGACAGACCGCGCGAACGCTGACGGAATTCGACCTGATGGGCATGGAACATGACCTCCGGCGGCTCGCCGATGGCGGGGAATGGCCCCCCTGTTGCCGACCAGATATCGCCTTGATCGAGATCATGCAGATAGAGCCAGAAGCCTGCTTGGTCATCTGCAGGTTCGATGCGGGTAAGCGCATGCTGATTCCAGCTTAGACCCCCGGCACCGTCCGTGCGGATTCGGCTCGAAAGCCGGCCGTTGCCGAGGATGTGCCAAGCATGCTGCCCCGACGGTCGGTCTGGCGACCAACTGTGCAGCGCCGGGATGTTCCCTTCGGCGTGAGCGGGCGGGTCGCGAACCTCTACTCGTGCAATTTCTGGCGGAAGCTCCCACGGTATGCGTTCGTTGAGCAGGAGATCGACGGTGCCGACGTAAGGGTCCGCATGGAACCAGCGCACTAGCATGTTGTCGCACAGTGCATTTCCCAGCGCGGCGAGACTCATGCCATGGTGGTGCGCCATGTACGAGCGGACGATAGCGAACCGCTCGCCCGCCGGCAGGCGGGCCGGCGTGAAATCGGCGGCTTCGAAGAAGCCGAACCGTCCAATTAACCCCAGCTCGGCCAGCAGCTTGAGGTTGATTGTCGCAAGTGCTGGCCGGATCATAAGCGCAAGCGCCGTTGCGTAGGGGCTCACGACGAGGTCGTGGCCGAGGCCACGTTGAAGTCCGAGGGCAGGGACGCCGAAGGCGTGATAGCGATAGATGCGATCAGACCCCATCGAGGCGAACGATGATTCGGAGATTCCCCAAGGGATTTTGTGCGATTTGCCGAAGGCGGCCTGGATGCTGACGGCTGTTCGGTCGCTCATACCAAGCAGCGTGCCGGGATCGCTGTGCAAAAAGATGTTTGGCATCAGATATTCGAACATCGAGCCATTCCAGGACAGCAGCGCAAGCCCGGCCTCCTGTTTCGTGATGGGGCGACCGAGGTGGAACCAGTGGGAAGGATCGATATCGCCCTTCGCAATGGCGAAGAAGCTGGCGAGCCGTGCTTCGCTGGCGAGGAGATCGTAGTGATGCGCGTCTATGCGGTCGGCGCTGACGTTGTAGCCGATGTGAAAGAGCCGGCTACCTTCATCAAGCAGAAGTGAAAAGTCCATCGCGTGCGCACTGACGTTGGCCCGGCGGGCAAGGCTGTCGAAGCGACCATGAAGCTCGCGCGAGACGGCCTGCCCTTCCGCGATGGCAGCCAGCATCTTGTCGACCCATTGACGGGCCGCGTCGGATAATCCGCCTTCCTTGGTCGCGCTGAGCAGGCTGATGACGTGCGCGGTGCGCGAATCGGATGGCGTCGCCGAGCCGCCAGCCATGAAATCGGCGACCTTGGCTGCGGTTTCCGCGCAGTCTGTGGGATGGTCGGTTATAACTTCCCACCACGGGCAGAAAACCTGCAAATCGCGACGTATCCCGGACACGTGATGCTCGAGCCGCTCGAGCCAGACTTGCACTTCGCGCAAGATGCCGACGTCGGCTTCGGCAACGCTCGCGGCCATCACGCCCACCTGCTCGCGCAGTCTCGGCAAGTCGGCCGAAATGAGATCGTCGATCCCCCTGAGCCATTCGCGCTCATCGTCCGAAACCCGCTTCACCGTCTCGCCGACGGTAGCCAGGATCACACCGGCCGTTGAGCCCGCTTCGGTCCCGATAGACCGGATCGCCTGGGAGAGCAGCCCGATGATATCTTCTAGGCCTTGCCAGAGCTCGCGGCCTACCGGCGGTGCCCTCCCAGCATCTCGAAGAGCCTGGGCAACGGTAATCAGGCTGACGGCAAGATTGCCGCTGTCGACCGTGGAAATGTAACGTGGCTCAAGGGGAGCGAGCGTCCTGGTATCATACCAGTTGAGAATGTGGCCGCGGTAGCGTTCGAGCCGGTCAAGCGTATCGAACGTGTCGCCAAGACGGGTAGCCAGCTCGTTGAGACCGATATGCCCAAGCCGCCACGCTGTCAGGATCGACACCATCAACATGCCGATGTTGGTAGGCGACGTTCGGTGAGCGGTGTCCTCGTCGGGCGGCTCCTGGTAGTTGTCGGGAGGCAGCCAATTGTCCTCGGGCCGGACGAAGGTTTCAAAAAAAAGCCAGGTGCGCCGAGCGACGAGTCTGAGAAATCTCCTGTCTGCTTCGGTAAGCGCCTCGATCGGTGGTCTACGCGGGCGGCTGATCCAAACCGCGATCTCGGGTGCGAAGAACCAGAGCAGCAATAGCGGCGCCGCGACAGGCATCGATCCCGGCGCATAAGCGAGTAATGCGCCAGCTATAAGCACCGCAAGAAGGGGCGAGCTCCACATGTCGCGCCACGCCGCCAATCGCGGATGGCGCGCCGCGTTTCGCGTGGCCATATGAGCGGCCGAGGTCCATTCGAGCCGCCGCCGCCCCGATTGCAGCCGCCAGATCGTGACGGCTATGGCGTGCAGCGCGATGTATGCGTCGCTGACGAGGAAGGCGATGGCTAAAATCCAGCGTCCGAGATGATCCGTGAGGCGCCGCAGGACGCGCTGCATGACGCCGCGACGGCGGCCCTGAGCGAAGCCCGTTACGAGATCGGTAAAAAGATAAGCCCCGGGCGCGACGATCGCGAGCAATGTCCAGACCCAGGGTCGACCGTGAAACAGGAACCAACCGCCTAGGAGCAAGGCAACGATGCTGGCGGGTACCAGACTGCGCCTTAGATTGTCGAAGATCTTGAGCCTGTCGAACCACCCAAGCCGATTGCGCAGCCATCGGCCGTCACGCCCTGGGACAAAAGGAAACAGCCAGGGCAGGATTTGCCAATCACCCCGCACCCAGCGGTGCCAGCGCGCGGAAAAGTCGAGATACCCGGTCGGAAAGCGCTCGTAGACAATGACGTCGCTAACGAGCGCCGCGCGCCCATGAAGCCCCTCGAACAGGTCATGGCTAAGCAAAGCATTCTCTGGGACACGGCCCTCCAGACTCCGTTCGAATGCCGCCACATCGTAGAGGCCTTTGCCCACAAACACGCCGGTGCCCAGAAGGTCCTGGTACACGTCGGAAACCGCGCGAGAGTAGATGTCGATCATAGTATCGCCGCCGTAGAGGCGAGCGAACAGGGATTGCTCGGGGCCCTCCGGCCCTAGTTCAACGCGAGGTTGAAGGATAGTGTAGCCTCGTTCCACAATGCCGGTGTCGGGGGCAAAATGAGCCCGATTGAGTGGATGGGCGAGAGTGCCGACCAGACGGCGCACCACACCACCCGGAAGTCTGGTATCTGCGTCTGCCGTCAGTACGAAGCGGCATCGCCGCAGCCTTTCCACCTTGCCGGTGGTCAAATGGAATGCAGTGGCGTCGCCGCGCAGGATATAGGCGTTGAACTGCTCCAGCTTACCTCGCTTACGCTCCCAGCCCATCCAACAGCCCTGCGCCTCGTTGAAGAGGCGCGGTCGGTGGAGCAGATGAAAAGGTCCATTGCCCCTTGCGTCCTTGTAGCGGGCATTCAATTCTTCGATGCCTCGTACCAGCATCTGCTCGATCTCATCGTCGCCCAGAACCCTGGCGGTTGCGGCATCGGCGAAGTCGGTCAGGAGAACGAACTCCAGCGCTTCATCAGGGTTGGCTAGGCGATGCGCCTCAAGTCGCTCAAGAAGGGGAGCGATGTCGGAGGTCCGAGCGACGAGAACGGGGATTGCGATGGCCGTCGCACAATCTCCGGGAATTCCTTTCTTGAATTCCAGCTTGGGAAGCACGCATGGAGGAACGATTTGCGTGACCATCCAATTCACAAAGGTGATGCTGAGGATGGAAGCCGGCAGCAGCGTCAGTGCGATACACAGCAGCCAGGATAAGGGAGACGGTCCGGTCGAGGACATATATGCTGCAGGAACTGCAGAGGCCGCGATACCGGCAAACACCAGCGCGGTCGCGTAAAGCATACCCTTATGACGCAATATGCGTCGCAGAATCGAACCGGGTGTCCATGGGCGGGGATCGAGTGCATCCGTGAAAGCAGGCAGGCCGGCATCGATGAGCCAATAACCGACATGCCCCGAGGGGGCCTCTTCACTACTTTGACACTGTCGCAGAGCGCGCTGGGCAACCTCTCGTTCCAGGAGGCCGGATCGCGCTGCGAGCCGTTCTACCGCGTGACGATATTGGTCGCGAGTAGCGAAATCCATGCGCGGATAAATTCCTGCAGGATCACGCTTCAGGATCGCCTCGACCTGGCTGGTTCTGTCGAAAAAGTCGTTCCATTGGATGGTCGCGATCACGGCAAGATTGGCTATGCCGCGTGCCACGCACTCCGTGTTGTCGAATCCCCCGGTCGCGACGTCGGGAGAGTCCGTTAGTGCAAAAGGGGGAGCGACTTGAGGAAAAAGCTGGGTGAAACCCGTAACGATCATTTCAAGACAAACGATACGCAGCATCGTAGGAATCGCCCAGGTTTCAGCGATGCTGAGCGGCATCCTATTCTGATATCGAACGACGAATTCGACAGCCGAGGACAGTGAGACCTGCAGGTGAGACGCCAGAAGCAGAGACCGCGCGACTTGATGGGCGCGCGGTCGCCTGAGGCCGTCTTCAGCAAGACCGGGAAGTTTCGCGTAGAAAGCCTTCGGAAGACCCTCACCAATTTGCAGGATCGCGCGCTGGATCTGATAGTCGTTGTCGAGTAGCCATTCGGCTGCGGCGCTGCCGCGCTGGTCGGCTTGCGTGGCTGCCTGGCGGGCTCGAGCCAGCCAGTCTTTCATGGCGTCGAGATGCGCCCAGATGGGAAGAGGCGCTGAGCGACTGATCAATCCTGTCAGCTGGTGTCGTGTGGCGGTCTCGTCGGCCGCCCCCGAAATAGGGTCGGTCCCCTCAATATCGGCCATGATCAGGCTTGGGCGGCGAGGGGTAGCCGGAGGCAATTATGCCCTACGGCGATCTGCGCGTTTCCCGAGCGGATTGTCGCAGGCGTTACGAGCATTGGTACATTGCAATGCGTCATCAGGTAGGAGGCGACCGTTCCATAGGGTACGTCGGAAACATGCCGATGGCTGTGGCCGCGCGCGGACAGGACGGCAATATCGGCCCTCTCGCGCTGAATAAGATCGCACAGCACCTCGCGTACATCCTCGCCACGGATCGAAATCGTACGCATTCGTAGACCGGACGCCGAGAGGTTGGATTTCGTTCGATCCAGGTAGCTGCGTGCTGCTTGCTCATTTCGCTCTATAAGGGCTTGTTGAAGCTTCTTGTCCTCGACTTCCAGGGGCCGTGCCTCGATCATCTCGGGCGTAGGGACGACATGGACAAGCAGGAGTTCCGCTTCCGAGGCCTTCGCAAGACGCACAGCTAGGGGCAGCACGCTCTCAGCCCAGCGAGAGCCGTCAAGCGGCACCACAACCCTTCTGTAGGGCGCTGCCGGAAGCGGGGCCTCTACCGGTACGAGCAGGACCGGGGCTGGCGTCTGCATGAGCACCTTGTGCACGGTTGCCCCCATGCCCGGGCGACCGGCCTCTTGCCTGCCTCGTCTTCCCAGTACGACCATGCCGTCGTCGCACTCTCGGACAAAGCGGCAAATTTCCTCCGCGGTTTGGCCTTCGGCCAGTTCGATGGAGGTTTTGGTTGGAGGTGCGCTGGTCGCGGCGGCGCATCGATCGAGGGCGCGCAGGGCTTCGCGCCGCCGGAGGTTACATTCAATCGGGTCTGGACGAGAGCGCGTCGAGCCCTCGCCGTCAAGTACTTGTAGCAGGGTAATAGGAACGTCGAGCGTTGTCGCGAGCGCACGAGCGTGTGAGTAGATCCACGCATCATGATCGGAGCAATCGATGCAGGCGACAATCCCGGACTGCGGTCGGGGGGACGCCTGCGCCAGAGCTGGAAATGCTGAAGCGGCTGACATCAAATGCTCCTCTTGCCTTGGATCTCCATCGAATTCGTGGCGGCTAGGACAGCGGGAACATCCGGCATTTCGGCCTGGCGTACCCTCCACGACTCGAACCTGCTCTGACCCTATCTGGGGGGAACGACCCGCGAAATTGTGATATATACGAATGGCGATCGGTCGGTTGACCGGGTCGCAAGAGCATCAGAACCGAAAGCCGGTCGCTTGCGACTAGTACATCGGGCGGGCCTATATGCCTCCGCCTCGGTACCCGGCTTGAGCGTCCAAACCAACATGTCGGGATAGAGTGAAGGTCACCGGGCCACCTTTTCCTCGTCCGGAAGCGAACTCGTCGCCCCCGTTACCGCTCATATGGTCGCTCGCTTGCCCTGCGCATGAGCCGATCACCGTCATCCCAAGTTCTGCGCCGCCTGCCTTGTCCTGGGCGATCTGCGATCAGATGCCGTGGCAGGCGTCCCTTCTGTCTAGCGGCAAATACGCATTACCGCCGGCAGATGGTCTGCATAGTCTGCCAAGGGCAACCAACGAAGCTCTCAGCGCAGTGAGTGTGGATTGGAAGGAAATAGTATGACGATCGCGCTTAACGGGTTATTTCGATGCCGGCTGCTCACTTTCACACGGTGGTCGTGTTCCATCTGGGCGATTTTCGCCGCGCTCACTGTGCCAACGCTACCTTCGCCGGCCAGGGTCGTTCCCGCAGGGGAAGATACCTCGACCACCAAGCTCGCGGGTGTCTGGTCATTTGATGGCCGATCCGGCTGTAAGTCGGGGATGGCCTGGGTTCTTAATCGCAACGGATCTTACAGCGAAATCCGATTGCCTGACCAGACGCCGCTTGGCGGAGGAAAGTGGTATGAACGCGGCGATACCATCTATTACTCATTGCCGCGAGTACTGACAGCGGCCGCGGGACGGCCCGACAAGCGTATGGTCATTATAGAGCGCGGCCCGCGGCGCCTAGTGGCCGTGACGAACCGCAGGGTTCGTCATGTGATGCACAAGTGTCCGGGATGATCGAATGCCTTCGATCGAGATGTGCGAAACGTTCTGGCCCAAGCCCGAAAAGGGAACAAAAACGAGAGTGGAGTTCGAAGTCATACGTCGAGCATTGCCCCCTTATTGGCATATGCGGGATTTCGATTCTTGAGTTGTTCCCACTACGTCACGGAAAACTGACCCATCATGCCTTCGTCCTCGTGCTCCAGGATATGGCAATGGAACAGGAAGGGCGCCTTTGAAGCAGGCTGGTCGAAGCGGATTAATAACTCGACCGGTTCGTCCACGACGATGGTGTCACGTGGCCCCTGATCAAGAAGATCTGGCTCCTCGCCATCGCGACTTAGCACGTCGAAGTGCACTCCATGAATGTGGAAGGGATGGGCCATTTTCTGCCCGGAGACTTTCCATATCTCGACGGCGCCAAGCTCGACCTCCTCATCGATTCGATCCATATCGAATCGCCTGTGGTTGATCGTTAGCGGCTCTTCGTCGCTATCCATCATGCCCCCCAGCCTCATGTTGAGCACCAGACGTCGCCGTGCGACGACCGTCGCCGGATTTGGCACCGCGCGGGACGCCAAGAGGAGCGGAAGCGTGGTGCTACCTCGCTTGCTCGATGCCAAGCGCGGTGAGAATGTGAGGACAGTTTCATTGCCTGCGTTGTTTTCGCTAGCCTCGTGCCGATGCATCATGCCCATGCCATGCATCCTCAGGGTGCTTTGGTCCGGAGCCGAGACCAACGAGACCGGTTTGCCATCGCTGAAGTCCACCAAGATCTCCGCCCGCTGACCGGAGGCCAGAGTGAGGGACTGCAATTCAACGGACTTTTCCAAAAGGCCGCCCTCGGTGCCGATCCAATAAAAGGCTCGTCCGTCGCTGAACGAAAGATCGTAAGTCCGGGCATTCGAACCATTTACAAGCCGCAGCCGCACTAAGCTTCTGGGAACGTCTGCTCGCGGGTTGTACGCGCCGTTTACGAGAATAAC
>DAIMKE010000071.1:0-12393 GCA_036721875.1 Bradyrhizobium sp.
CTTTCGAATGCGATGCGCGAACTGGCCTTGTAGACGGGAGGCATAGTGGAGAGCAGCATCATTGCGCAGATGAGCCCGAATATCGTGCCGCCAACTATGAACAGCCAGCCGCGACGGGCAATTCCGAAAATATCTGCAATTTCAGGCTGCACCGGGCCGATCGCGAGGTGAGCGGCGCCGTCCGTTACGTGGTTGTAATCAATGGAGGCCATGGAACTCACTTAAGTTTGCTTGTATGAACTATAACGCTCCCCTCGCGTTGTGCGCAATTTAGCATCTCGTGCCGGGTTTGGTAGCCCGCCGGTCTGGTTTTCACACCGGAGTTCTCCGGAGTTCAGGTTAATTATGAACGTCCTGAAATCTGCTGCCCCCCGCGGATTTTAGCCCCCCTCGCTTTCGGTTAACCTAAGATTGCAGCTAGGTCCGGCAGCCGTGATGTAGGCTGGGTGAGGGGTGGCGCGACAGTCTCCAAAACGTTATCTTTGCCTGGCATCCCGCCGTGGGATTTTCACCGATGCGCGGAATATACTAGAATACTGGATATTTTGTCTCGTCCGAGAAGTTGAATAATGGAAGGGGGCCGTCGATGACGCCGCTCAGCAATCAGATGCAGGATTTGAGTTCGACCTTCGCGCGCGAAGGCTATGTGACGCTGCCGAACGTGGTCTCAAAATCGAAGCTCGCGGCACTGACCGAAGAGTTGCGAAGCGAGTATGGCCGTGCCCGTGCGAGTGGCGAACTGTTCTCTGGCGGCGGCACGATCAGCGGTCATCTCAACTGCTTCCCCGGCGCGCAGTCGCGGTTTGTGTACGACGAGCTCGAGCGATACGGCGTGTTCGATTTCGTCAAGCAGCTTTCGCCGTCCGTGACGCGCATGCCCAACATCGGCTGCAATCTCAACCTGCCGGGCAGCAGTGCGCAGAACCCGCACGCCGACGGCAACGTCGCGACGCCCTTCCTGATCGTCAACGTCGCGCCGGTCGATACCGACCTCGGGAACGGAGCGATGGAAGCCGTCCCGGGCACGCATTTGCGCGAGTACAAATACTGGCAGTACGCGCTCTCCGGAAAGCCTGCGCTTCGCATGGGCATGAATGCCGGAGACGTCATCATCCGGTTGTCATCGATGTGGCACCGCGGAATGCCGAATAAAAGCAAGGCGATCCGCCCGATGCTCGCCTTCACCTGGGAAGACGGTGGCAGCGAGCTTGCCGACCCTTACACGGCGCATGGCGGCAAGATCACCCTGCTCAGCAACCGCTACGCTCAGAACCTCAGCGGGCGGCTGCAAGAGCGTGCCTTTGCTTCGCTGCCCGCGCTGGGGAAGAGCTATCTCTTCATTCGCTCGGTTGTCCGATGAGAGGGGCAGGCGCCGACGATCCTTGGCGCCGATCGCTTCACGTCAGCATGCGCGCATAGAGTGCTGCAAAATCCGACGCCATTCGCTTGGGCGTGAAATGCTGCTCGACCCGTGCGCGGCCATGCTCGCCAAACCGGCGACGCAGTGCAGGGTCGTCGAGCAGCCGGAGCAGATTGGCGGCCAGCGCAGGGATGTCCCCAGGGGGGGAGAGCAGGCCGCACGTGCCATGCTCCACGACCTCTGGCGTGCCGCCGTTGGTCAAAGCCACGACAGGGCGCTTCATCGCCATCGCTTCCGCGAAGACTAGGCCAAAAGGTTCCTCGAAGCTCGGAAGCGAGAAGATGTCGCAAGCCGCCATCAGCGAGGCGATGTCCGAACGCTGGCCGGTGAATATCACGTTCTCCCCGATGCCGAGTTCGCTCGCGTGCTCCTTGAGCATCCGGGTTGTGCCGCTGTCGGCCGGGTAGTCTGAGCCCACGATCGCAAGCCGCACGTTCGGATGCCTGCCTTTTACCAGCGCGAGTGCACTCAATAATTCGAAGTGTCCCTTCCCGCGGAAAAGACGCGCCACACTCACGATGAGTGGTGCGCCATCCGGGACCCCAAGCGATGTGCGCCCCGGGCGAGGATCAAGCGACGGGTCCCATCGCGAGGAGTCGATCGCATTGAGAACCGCATGCACGCGGTCCGGCCGGTAACCTGCTTCAACGAAGCTGCGGGCGGTGTGGCTCGACACGCCAACGATCGCATCTGCCCGGCCAAATGCCCAATTGACCCCCCGGCCCATCCAGTCGCCGTGGTTGACGTGCGCGTGGATGAGGGCCTTGGCACCGGTGAGTGCCGCAAGGACCACGCATGCAATGGCGTCACGTGGCCGGTCAGTGGAATGGAGTATCTCGATCCGGTGGTGCCGGATGTATGCGGCGAGCCTCGACATGCTTGCCGCAGCGCCCGGCAAGCCGACGGCGAGGCCGGCAAGCTTCTGGAGTCTGGATCGTTTCCACAGCGATGGTCCAAAGTTCGTCGGACGCAACGCAATACCTTGAATCGCCCGCAGCTCGTCGAACGCCGGTGCAGGCGATCCTGGCTGCCCTGCCGCGTGCAGCTCGAATTGGTCCTGCGGCAGGTTGCGCAGAAGCAGGAAATGGATCCATGTGTCTGCGCCGGCGACGAGCGCCGAGTTGATGAAGAGAACCCGCGTTCGGCTATCCGGGGAAGAGTGCATGAAATCCAGCGCGCATGGCTCGAAGCCCTTGGCAAGAGACCGGGCGGTGAGTAGATTGCGCACGGCGTACGCGTAAAGGCCTGATCACTTTCTATGTGTGCATTGTGAATGACAAAAAAGCAAGGCGGGCGATGGGGATGCGCATATTCGCCAGTTGCAAGGTGTTAACCAAAGCTTCCCGCTTTGCCAGCTTGCTGGCGCCGATGGATCCACGCAATTGTTCTGACAGATCGTGCGCACTGTTTTGCCCGGCGTTGCAGGGCGGACTTGCGCAAATGAACCCCTCCGCAGTTGAGGCCTAGTCGGCGATATCGGTGGCCAGCCCGTTGAGACAGGATGACGTTCCGCTAATATCAGCACTTGTCTGCACGTACGGTCGTGGACGTTTGGTGGTCGATACCGTGGCGTCCATCCTGGCGAACACGCATCCCAATTTTGAGCTCGTCGTTGTCGATCAGAGCAAAGACAATCAGACGATGGAGGCGCTGAAGTCATTTGGCGCCGATCCCCGCCTGAGGTATCTGAAAAGCACAACCATCGGCAAAGGGGACGCACTGAATGCGGGTCTGAGGGAGACCAAGGGCTCGACTATCGTCATGACCGACGATGACTGCACGGTGCCGCCGAACTGGCTTGAGACGTTTGCCTCAATTTTCGTCACGTATTCAAAGGTCGCGGTTGCCTTTTGTTGTGTCGAGGCCGGCGAGCATGACCGGGCTGCCGGTTTTGTTCCAGACTTCGTTCGCACCGGCGACAGGATGTTGACGACGATGCACGACGCGCGACACGTGCGCGGTCTCGGGGCCGGCATTGCAGTACGGCGCGACATGATCGAAGAGATCGGAGGCTTCGACCATATGCTCGGCCCCGGATCCAAATTTCACGACTGTGACGACCGGGACATTGCCATCCGCGCGCTCCTTGCGCGCCACCACGTCTTCGAGACGTCGACGATTGCCGTAAAACATTTCGGCTTTCGGAGCTGGCAGCAAGGGCCGCAACTCGCACGCAGAAATTTCCTCGGCATTGGCGCGGCATATTCGAAGTTCCTCAAGTGCGGCCGCATTGGGCTAATGTACATCCCGGCGCGTGAATTCATCAAATACGCGCTGTGGCCCCCGATCCGGGACGTGCTTCATCTTCGCCAGCCACGCGGGATCGTGCGCATCACGGCGTTTGCGGAGGGCTTCATCGACGGACTTCGCACCCCGATCGACAGGGCGACCATGCTATTTGTTGAGCAGCAGAAAAAGTGAGGCAGGCGCTGCCACGAGGCTTATTCACCCGCCGCTAGAGCGCCGTCGCTGTCGCACTCCGGCACCGCGACCCTAGCCAAGGTGTTGTGCCCCGAGACTTGCTAGCCCCAGTCATCCCGCATACGGTGATCGGCGGGTAGAGGCCATGACTCAAAGTTCAACAAAGACCCGGACATCCAAAAAATGAGTGCGAGCGAGCACAACAGATATGCCGCAATCGTCGCCGCTGTCGCGACTGCAGCGGCGTTGCTGATGGTATTGCTTTTCTTTCAGTTTCAAAATCTGGTTCTGAATGCGGGCGATCCGTATGATTACGGAAAGATCGCGCGCGGGTTCGTCGAGCACGGCTTCACCACGCTGACCCGTCGGGCAGCATCGCTCTATCCAGAGTTTATTGCCGTTGTATATCGGCTGGGCGGCAACAATTACGTGATCATCTTGCTGCAGTGTCTGTTCCACGCAGCGACGTGCGTTTTGGCTTTTCGGCTTGGTCTGCGCATATACAATGCGCGAACGGGACTGCTTGCGGGCCTCTTCTGCGCTTTTCATCCCATGTTGCTGCGCTATGTGCCCGATTTGCACATGGAAGCCTTCCTTACGCTGATGTGCACGTTGACAGTCTGGACGACCGTGCGGTTTTACGATCGGCCGACCGTCGCAAATGGCATCCTGGTCGGCGTTGTCGGCATGTGCACGACACTAACCAAGGGCGTCATGCTCCCTTACCTGGGTTTGTTCGGAATCATTATGGGTGTGCTCGCTTTGAAGCAGCATTCGATGCAGCGCGTCGCCGCCGTGGTCGCCATGTTCGTTGCGATGGCGGTCGTCCTGGCGCCATGGACGTATCGCAACTATCAGGTCACGGGTGGTCGCTTCGTGCTGCTGACGCCGGGAGCAAGCGACTCGTTCTTGCGCGGATACGTATTCACGCGTTGGGAGTTCGCAACTCTGCAGAAGCCTCCCTACACCGACGCGGAAAACGAGGTGAATGACTGGTTTCGGCAAATTGCTCGGGACGCCGGTACTGAGTGGGAAAAAGATGAGGTCGCTGACGAGAAGAACAACGCTCGTGTTGCCAAGCATCTGATCGTCACGCAGCCGCTCGACACGGCCCGCAAGGTTTTCGTCGGCCTGTTCACATTCTGGTACGAAATGACCAGCTTGAGGAATTCGCTGATACCCGGCGTATTGGCGCTGATCGGCTGGGTGCTCGCGATCGTCGGCCTGGTGAGGGCTAATCGAGAGGGGCGGCCGTCCTGGTTGATCTGGCTTCCGATCGTGGTGATGAATGTCTTCGTTGCACTCCTGATCCCACTCGGGCGCTATTCGGTACCGATAATTCCGTTGCTCATGACCTTGGCTGCGTTCGGCGTCGATACGTTGCTGAATCGACTGAAACTCGGCTTCGCCCGCGCCTGAGCAGATCCGCTTTCTCGCTACCGGTGGGCCGGATCGAGGGTGTGCGGGTCGCACCCTCGATGCTCCGCTTGAGCGCGATGCTGCGGGGAACCGAAGTCGCGCCCGCTGAGTAATCTCAGGGTCGTCGGTAGGGTTAACCCGTGCGCGCGGCTCGCACCGGATCGCGCACGTGTTTTCATCAACTTGAGCCTGTTTCCCGTGCATCGGAGGCAACGCCTGCGCTCGAAGTCGGTTTCTGGAGTTAACCCTCGGAGCATGTGATCAAGAATGGGCTGTCCTACGCCGCACCATTCGGCTACCTTCCCGCCAATTCACGAGAGTGTCCTGATTATAGATTTAGAATGATGCGAGCCGATTGAACCCGGATGAAGCGCCGGCACAACAGGAGTTCGCGCTCATGAACATTTGGATGATCCATGGATAAGTCGATCGGTGATCTTGGAAAGATGCACGGAAACGTGGCGGGCTACATAGCCATTGCCCGCCTCGACCATAGCACGAAGCATATATTCATCGTCCCCGGCATGATACTCGCGTATCTTCTGCGGGGAATTCATACGGACGCGCTGGTCAGTTCCATCACGCTCGGCCTGATTGCTGCAATCTGCATTGCGTCAGCCAACTACGTGATAAACGAGTGGTTTGATCGCGAGTTCGACAAGTTCCATCCGACCAAGTCCGAGCGGACGGCTGTCAAGACGCAGCTCAGTGGAACCATCATTTTCCTGGAGTGGGCAGGTCTCGTCGCGGTGGGGCTTGCGTGTGCATTTGCCGCGAGCAAGCTTACGCTGCTGGTCGCCTGCATCTTCGCTCTGCAAGGCATCGTCTACAACGTGCCGCCGATCCGCACCAAGGACAAGGCCTATCTCGACGTAATTTCGGAAGCCATCAACAATCCTCTCCGCCTGATGATCGGGTGGGCGATGATAGATCCGACGACTCTGCCGCCCAGCTCGATCATCCTCACCTACTGGGCAGGCGGCGCGTTTCTCATGGCGGCAAAGCGGCTTTCGGAGTTCAGGGAGATCACCGCATCGCACGGACGCGAATTGCTCGAGCGATACAGGGCGAGCTTTGCGGGCTATTCTGAAATATCGCTCACCGTGTCGTGCTTTGTCTACGCACTCGTGACCAGCTTCTTCCTCGCAATCTTTCTGATCAAGTATCGCGTCGAATATCTGCTCACGGTGCCTGTATTGATTGCATTGTTCGGGCATTACCTCGCTCTATCCATGGGGCCGGCATCGACAGCTCAGAGGCCCGAAAAGCTGTTTAAGGAACGCACGTTGATTGCTCTCGTAGGTTTGTTGGCAGTCACCTTCCTGTTTGCGACCTACGTGAACATACCCGCTCTCGATCTCTTCGCCGGTCAGCGGTACATCAGCCTGGAATGATGCCGGTGTTTACCGCCTCGGATTGGCGTGACGTTCGTCTCGTGGCATTCGACGTGGATGGTACGCTCTACGGGCAGCGGGCGTTGCGCCTGAGGATGGCGCGCGACATGGCGCTCCATACCTTGGCGAAGCGGGATCTGAGTGCCGTTGGCGTCGTTAGCGCGTACCGGCGCATCAGAGAGCGCCTGGGTGATGAGGAAGCCGTCGACTTCGAACGCATTCTGGTCGCCGAGACGGCCAAGGCCACCTCCATGTCGCCCGAGAGCGTCCAAGCGATCGTGGCCGAATGGATTGAAAAGCGGCCGCTCCGGTATTTGAGAGGCTGCCTGTTTTCTGGAGTTCCGCAACTATTTGCAGGACTGCAACGTGCCGGCATGAAGATCGGCATTTTCTCGGATTATCCCGCGACGGAGAAGCTGGCTGCCATGGGACTGACAGCCGATCATGTGGTCGCGGCCAACGATGTCGGGCTGCTAAAGCCGCATGCCATGGGCCTCCACTCGCTGATGGCCTCAGCCGGTGCGACGGCCGGCGACACCCTGTTCATCGGCGACCGAGCGGATCGCGATGGCATTGCGGGCCAACGGGCCGGAGTCAGAACCTTGATTAGATCCTCGAAGCCTGTCGAGGCCTTTCAGACCTTCAAGACGTTTCACGATCCGTTGTTCGATCCATTCATGCAATAGGATCTGCGGTGCTCGATCTGGTAGGGAAGCTTCTGCAATATGGAGTGACTGGTGGGATAGCGGCGCTCGTCGATGCAGGCGGCTTCATGCTGCTTGTGAATGCCAAGCTAGGTATCGTTGTTGCAAGTTGCCTCAGCTTCTGTATCGCCGCTCTCGTCAACTACAGTTTGACCAGTCGATTTGTGTTCAATCGTGAGGCAACGATTCGTGGTCTCGCGGCGTTCACGGCTGCCGCACTTGTTGGTCTTATGGTGAATATCGGTGTCACGCTTCTGGGGGTGTTTACTGTGGGACTGCCTCCACTTGCGGCCAAGCTCACAGGGATTGGGTCCGCATTCATCGTAAATTTCCTGATCAACTTGCGTATCGTCTTCCATACGAGATCATAGAGCAAGCTGGAGGGCGTTTCATGTAATCGAAGCCCGCAAGACAGGGCTCGCTGCGAGATAGTCTCGATCGTAGGCGGGAGCGCAGTATGACCGCTTGCAGTCCCTGGAAGATTAACCGCGACGTCGTCGCTCTACGCCAATTTGCTTTAGACGCGAGGGGATTGACGATATATTACTTGACACTAGGCCTTCAGATTTTTGCCGCAGCCCGGAGCCATCCGTGAGATCAAATACCACCAGGCTCTTGGTTCGCAACGTCGCGCACCTTGCGATAGGACAAGTTGTAACAACCGGGATCTCTGTCCTTTTGATGGCTGTCATTGGACGGGCGTTGGAGCCGGCCCAGCTTGGTGTCCTTTATACCGTCTTCGCCATCAGCGCGTTCGTTTATGTCATCGTTGAATGGGGACAGGGCACCTATCTCGTGAGAGAAATGGCGAGGGGGCGTGTTGACGAGCCAGAGTTGATTGGAAGTGCTCTCCTCATGCGGCTGGGAGCAGTCGTCGTCTCGTCGATAGTTGCAGTCGCCATAGCGCTGGCCATGGGATACAGCAGCGAGATCGTCTGGTTCACATTGTTGGCCATGGTGGCCGGGATTCCGGCCACGCTGTTCGGGCCATTCGGCTGTTCCTTTCGCGGCAAGGATCGAATGGACATCGACGCATTTGCCAACTCGGTCGGCAGGGCGGTTACCCTCATCGCGACCTTTTTTGCCTTGCGCTTTGGGGGCGGGCTGACGGAAGTGATTTTGATGGGAGGCGTTGGTGGCATTGCGACCCTGCTGGTCGCGATAGTTGCCGCTTGGCGCATGGATATCGCAGTCAAGGCGCCCGTTTCGAAGGCGCTCGTTGAGATCTTTCGGCATGGAGCGCCGCTCACGGCCTTCTCCCTTGTATTGGCATCGCAGTCGTTTCTCGACATCTTGCTGCTTTCCGTGCTTGCTGGTCCGACAGTAGTCGGATGGTTCGGCGCGTTCCGCAGCATTTTTGGGATCGTTACTTCTCCGGCGATGATCTTGCTGGGAGCGACGTTTCCCGCGCTTTCGCGTGCGTCGCGTTCGTTGCCGGATCTGCAGCGCATGATCGATGCAACCGGGCGGATCATGTTCATCGCGGCTGCGTCCACGTCCTCGGCGCTCTATCTGTTCGCGGATGATATGGTCGCGATCGTATTCGGCCACGGTCGCTTCGAACAGACTGCGTCGATCCTCCGCGTCAGCGCCATCTTCATACCCCTGTTATTCTTCGTGCTCATTTTGGCATCCGCCATGAATGCAGTCGGCCGCAACAAGGAGATGGCCATCATCAGCATCGTCAGGGTTACGTTCTGTGCGGTGATGAATTGGTTCATTATCGGCTATTGGCAGCAGAAGTTCGGAAATGGGGCCATTGCGCTCTTCATCATAGCCGGCCTGGCCGAGATCCCGGCGACGATTGCCTGCATGACCTTGCTCCCAAAAGGGGCAGTCGGACGGGCTACAAAGATCAATTTTGTCCGAGCTTATGCTGCGTCGCTCTGTACGGTCGTGCCACTATCGATGCTGCAGCCGATTGGCCTCTTTTATCTTGTTCCGCTATTCGTCCTGGTGTTTGCACTGACGGCCATGGTCACACGACTTATCGTGCCGAACGATATACAACTCGCAATGGAACTCGTGCGCGGGAAAGTTCTGGCGCAGGAGGCGAAATCCGCACCGGATGCGTGACGACTGCTTAGGAACGAGACCGCCACGAAGGCGGCTTCTTGTCCCGGGCCTCGACCGACGACCCAGGCTGCCAATGGACGATCTCGGTTCTCAAGTACGTACCAACGATCTCGGGCAACCTGAATTAAGATCGATCGGCTACCTTGCACCTGGCCACGCCGGGAGCGCAGCAAACCACCGCATCATGTTCACCGACCGACCTTAACCTTAATTTCGAGATTCAAAATTGGCGATTGGTGCATGGTGCGGGAGCAACCCAATCGAGCAAAGAACTTGGGACGGCCCGGTCTATTCGGCAACCATATCAGGCTTTGCTCCCGTCGGGCGGGCTAGACGGGAGCCAAATGGCAAGATACCAGTACGCTCCAGTAATAAAGGCACCTGCCAGCGCCATATTGACGAGTTTGAAGGCGACTGGCATCCGCTCATGACGCGGTACGGGCTTGCGCCAGGTGCGCCATCTTGATGCAAAGAAGCGACATGCAAAAAGCCTCAAAGCCGTTCGTCTCAGCTCTCATCTGCACGAGGAACCGGCCCGACAAGATCGGGAATGCAGTTGAATCAGTGCTGGCCAATACCTACCCGAACTTTGATGTTACCATCATCGACCAAAGCACGAACGACGAGACTGAAAACATAGTACGCCGGATTGGCCAGCGTGATGCGCGGACCCATTATCAGAGAATGAACATATCCGGGCTGTCGCGTGCACGTAATTTGGGCATTGCGAGTACGACCGGTTCGATCATTGCTTTCACTGACGATGACTGCCTAGTCCCGCCGGAATGGATCGAGACGATCGTGGCAGCCTTCGAGGATCAGCCCGACGGCGAACTGATGTACGGCCAAGTGTTTCCCGCTTATCCGGAGAACGACGGAGCGGACCTGACACCATCGTTACGTATCGACAAGCCGGAACGAATCGATCGCGTGAGCGGATATCGTGTCTTCGGGATGGGCGCGAATTTTGCTGCACGGCGGTCCCTGTTCGAGCGAGCCGGCACGTTCGATGAGGCGCTCGGAGCCGGCGGCCGGCTGAAGGCCTCGGAGGACTTCGACCTGGCGTATCGCGCTTACCGTCGCAACTCAGTGATACTGTTGCGGCCCGAGGTCACCGTTCGCCACGATGGTCGCCGCGAGCGCGAGGAGTGGCCTTCATTGCTCCAGGCCTATGGTGTTGGCGATGGCGCCTTCTATCTCAAGCATGTGCGGTGTCGAGATCCGTACTTCACGTGGCTTGCAGCGAAGACATTCGGTTATGTCTGCGCCAAGTTCATCGTCAAGACTATTCTCGGGCGCCGCCCCGCCGAAATTCACTACCTCTCGGGGGTCTTCCGAGGCGTCCGGGATGGACTCAAGTTTGGTGTTGACCGCTCGACATTGCTGTACGTCGAGGAAAATTAGGACCAGAGAACCAGAGCGGCCAGCGATCTGTGTATAACCGGGAGCGCGGAACTTCGGAGTGCATCTGGGCGCTGCCTGCTGCCAGATGGAACAAGAGTGTCAGGGCCCGGCGCGCACGAGCCGGGTGTGTGACGGCGCTACGCTATTCAGTCGCGACGCCAGCCGTCCGGGATATCCAGAGTACGGACGGAGCGCGCTGGCACGCCGGCCATAAGCGTTCTCGCAGGAACATCGTCCGTCACGACTGATCCGGTCGCGATGACAGCATGGTCGCCAATGGTCACACCGGGAAGAATCGTCGCAGAACGACCGACCCAGACGTTGTTGCCAAGACGAACCGGCGCAATCCGGGTTGGACGCGACGGTTCCAACGGATGATGGTCGGAGTCGAAAATAGCCACGAGGTCCCCGAGCCGACAATCATCACCGAGTATGATGCTGTGATTGGCAACGACCGTGGCGCCGGTGTTGATAAAGACCCGTTCGCCGAGCACAAGGGAGCCACCCGGGCCGGCGCCCACCTCGACTGGTATCGTCTTGCAGCGCAGGAACAAGCGCCCGCATTTGATGGATCCCGCCGTGAGGAGTACCGGGCGCCGCCCATCCACCGTCACGACGGCTGAGCGCGCGCCCGCCAGGCGAAATACGGCCGTGGCCCATAGGCTGTAGGGCACATCACGAACCTTGAGCACTGAACATACCTCCAGGAAGCGCTATCGATCGAGGTCGCGCCCCGCGTCGCCAAGATGGCCTAGAGATGCGCATTGGCGTCGTCAACACTATTGCGGTCGGCAGGTTACCAAATGTCGCCTCTCACAAAGCGGAGCGCGCTACTCGCCGCAACATCGTAAACACCGTTCACCAATGGTTTCGAGGTAACCTTTCCAGCAGCACCGGAGCCAGCAAAGCCTCGGAGTGTTGACACCGCGCTCGCGAATGCCACAAATATGAATGCAAACCTCGAAATCCCTGGGCTTCGAAGTGTCTAGGGCCGCCGGGATCGGGTGACAGAGGGATTGCGCCGAGATCGGTATCCTGGTTGCGCGCGTAGCAAGTATACGCCCACCAACAATGAAGTCTTACCGAAAGTGCACCTTCGGAATGCCAAAATTAATGAACCGTGAACAGCAATCTAACGGTGCGGGTCTCTTGGGCGCCACGTTGTTGGCGATCATGCCGGTATTCGCAGTTTTTTATGTTTTGTTGATCCTCCCTTTTATGGGCGGCGACGGAAAGGACCGGTTGGAGAACATCCTGTTTTGGCCGATGGCAGCTGGTTTGATTCTGACGCTCCTTGTCCTCAACTGGTCGCGGATAAATTTCAACTTCTTCCGTTCCTTGCCGATAGCGAGTCTGATCGCCTACCTTCTGTTCGCGGCCGCAAGCGTGACATGGGCTTATAACCCGGAACTTTCGTTCAACCGGATGCTCCTGCAGGTGCTGGTGTTCGTTGTTGTCGTCGTGCCGTACGCTCTGCCGATACGCACGAAACATACGATGCAGGGCATCCATATCTGTTACACTATCGCACTTGCCGTCAGCGCCGTGTACGTCC
>DAIMKE010000072.1:0-12351 GCA_036721875.1 Bradyrhizobium sp.
GTCGCGATTGATGGGTTTCGCTGCGCTCTACCCATCCTACGCAGTTCACATCTCGTTTCGCACCAGCCCGCGCCGAAGCCCGCCAGCGCAAGCGGGATTGCAGCGCGTCCCCGCAACCGGCTCATCAGCTTTATTTGCGTCCGCCATTATCGTATTGTCGGGGCTGCATTATCACCGATAGCCGGAAGCCAGATGCGCGAATTATTCGACGAAGTCCCCGGACATTCTCCGCTCGATCCGGAGGAGTCGGTGCGCCGTGCCTCGCGCGCCCCGCAGCGCAAGCGGTTCTACAAGGAGGCCGGCATCGCGGAAGCCGATGGCGGCTTTGCCGTCACGCTCGACGGCCGCGCCATCAAGACACCTTCCGGCCGGCAGGTCGTTGCCCCCAGGCGCGGCATCGCAGAGGCGATCGCTGCGGAGTGGAGCGCGCAGGGCGAGACCATCGATCCCCTGACCATGCCGCTGACGCGCTTTGCCAACAGCGTCGCCGAGGTCACCGATCGCGTCGATGCCGTGGCCGACGATGTCGCAAAATATCTCGGTACGGATTTGCTGTTCTATCGCGCCGGCCATCCCGAGGCGCTGGTCGCGCGGGAGGCCGCGCATTGGGATCCGGTGCTGTCCTGGGTCGCCAGCGACCTCGGCGCCCATTTCATTCTGTCCGAGGGGATCGTGCATATCGCCCAGCCGGCGCAGGCGATCCAGGCCGCGCGCGAGATATTCCCGGCCGACGCCTGGTCGGTGGCGGCGCTGCATGTGGTGACGACGCTGACCGGCTCGGCGCTGCTGGCGCTGGCGCTGCGGGAGGGCGTGCGCGATGCCGATCAGGTCTGGGCCGCCGCCCATGTCGATGAAGACTGGAACAGCGAGAAATGGGGCGTGGACGAGGAAGTCGCTGCCCGGCGCGCCGCGCGGCACGTCGATTTCAGGGCCGCGGTGACCATCCTGAGCGCGCTGAAGGACTGAGGACGGCATTCCAGGTCAAGGCGAATGCGGCGATCGCCGGCGCGGAATAGAGGACCCACGCTTGCAACTCTCCCATCGTCCAAAGCGTTGTTCCGCTCAGGAGACACCAGAGAACGGGGACTGGCAGGAGCCATGGCAAGGGCCTGCCGCGGGCCAGGAGTAATAGGCCGAGCGTTGCGATCGCCGTCGGGTCCGGCGCGATGCCAAAGACCTCCGACGAGGTCCAACTGCGTCCCTGCAATGGCGCAAGCAAGGGGAAAGCGATCGCAGAGGCCAGCATTAAATAGCCGATGCCGCCGGCAAGCCCGCGCCGGTCGAAGACGAGGCTGTTGAGCAAAGATCCGCAGACGAGGAACAGCACGCCTTCAACGGCGAAGGCCGGCACGACATAGACGGCGGCCCAGTTGATCTCAACATAGCGGTTCCACAGGAAGGACCATCCGACGAAGATCCAGAGAGCCGCGAGGAGGAGTGCGAGCCAGCGCGCGGAGCTTTTCGGCCAACGTGCGACGAGCAGGACGATGATGAGGCCTGCGGCGAGCGCGAGCACCTGCAGGGGCCAAAGCGCCGTATTGTGCAGTTCGAACATCCGCCAGTAGACGCGCGGCGAAAACAGCAGGAAATCTTCCGGGCGGTAGGTCCACCACTCCGACATCAAAGCGCCTGCACGTGGGCCGAGATGCGCTTCCGCATCGCTGGGTCTGGCATCGGTCCGCCGGCAGCCAAAAGGTTTTCGCGCACGTGGTCGGCGCGGGTGGTTGCCGGGATAGCGACGGTGACGGCAGGATGGGAAAGGACGAATTTCAGGATGAGCTGCGCCCAGCTCGACACCCCGAGTTCAGCTGCCCATTCGGGCAGCGGCTTGCCCTTGAGCCGGTCTGTCAGCGCGCCCTGACGGAACGGCCGGTTGACGATGACGGCAATGCCGCGCTCCGATGCCAGCGGCAGCAGGCGCGCCTCCGCCTCGCGGTCGACGACGTTGTAGGAGAACTGCACGAAATCGATCGGCTCGTTCCGCATGATTTGTTCGAGAAGATCGTGGCGGCGCCCTTCGGACGTGGTGACACCAACGTAGCGCACCGCGCCGGACGCCTTCATCGCGAAAAGCGTTTTGAGATGCTCCTTCCAGGCAAGCAGATTGTGAACCTGCACGAGGTCGAATTTGGGCACACCCCAGAAGCGGCGCGATTGCTCGATCTGGCCCGGACCTGCCGCTGCCGAGGACGTCCAGACCTTTTCAGCCGAGAACAGCCTGGTGGGCTGCCCAAGCTTTTGAAGGCCGTAGCCGATCACCGGCTGCGACGAGCCATACATGGGAGAGGAATCGATCATGCGGCCGCCCGCCGCGAAGAAGGCCGCCATGACCCCGGCGCATTCGTCTCGGAGCGCCGCATCGCTGCCAACGTTGAAGGTGATCCAGGTGCCCAGCCCGACGATCGGTATGGTTTCGCCGGTCGAGGGGATCGGACGGCGGGCGGGCGCGCCTTCCTGGGCGCGCAGAGCGATGGGCAAGAGCGCCGCAGCGGCCGTCGCCAGCGAGGCCTGAAGGATCGTTCGGCGTGTCGTCCGCATCCGATGCTCCATCATCGTGGCGGTGAAGCTTCCGTGCAAAAGTCAGGCGCTGCCCGCGGCGTTGGCGATGATTTCGAAGGAGCGCAGCCGAGTTTCGTGATCGTAGACATCGGACACGATCATGAGCTCGTCGGCGCCTGTTTCCTTGATGAGCGCGTCGATGCCCGAACGAATCGTATCGGGCGAGCCGACGATGGAGCGAGCGAGCATACTCATCGCCTGGGCTTTTTCGGCGGGTGACCAATAGCTCTCAATGTCGTCGATCGGCGGCTGGCTAAGGCCGCGCGCGCCGCGGAAAATGTAGGTAAAGGACATCTGCTGTGTCGTCGCGAGCCGGCGCGCTTCATCATCGCTGCTGGCGGCGATGATGTTGACGCCTACCATCGCGTAGGGACGGTCAAGCTGCTCGGACGGTTTGAAGCGGCTGCGGTAGATCTGCAGCGCCGGGATCAGCAGGTCGGGTGCGAAATGCGAGGCGAAGGCATAGGGAAGTCCAAGTTCAGCCGCCAGCATCGCGCCAAAATTGCTCGATCCAAGAATCCACAACGGCACTTCCGTTCCTGCCGCCGGCACCGCCCGGATGCGCTGATTTGGACCGGCTGGAGCCAGGAAGGCCTGCACCTCGAGAACGTCCTGCGGGAAGTTTTCGGCAGCTTCAGGCGTACGGCGCAAAGCGCGAAGTGTGAGCTGGTCGGTCCCGGGTGCGCGACCCAGCCCAAGGTCAATGCGGCCCGGGAACAGTCGGGCCAGCGTCCCGAACTGCTCGGCGATGACGTAAGGCGCATGGTTGGGAAGCATGATGCCGCCCGCGCCGACCCGGATGGTTTTTGTTCCCGCTGCGATATGACCAATCACAACCGACGTCGCGGCGCTCGCGATGCCCGGCATGTTGTGATGCTCCGCCACCCAGATACGGCGATAGCCCCATGCTTCGGCATGAACAGCAATATCGCGTGCGTTATCGAGCGCGCCGCGCGCATCGGTGTCTTCGGTGATGCGGACGAGATCGAGGATAGACAGTGTCGTCATGGGAACTCCCGAACGAAGCCATTTTTGCACGAACGGCGCCACCCGGGATCGTTGGCCGTGGCAAGCATTGTCTGAAACCGCAGGCTTCCGAATCCACTGCCCATATGGATATATTTCCCGTGTGGGTCAATCTTCCAAACCCGCATTGTGCGTCACCATTTGACCATTTCGTGAACCCGGATCCTGTCTTCCTGGTGGGGAGAAATCGACATGAGGAAGCTTTCGATTTGCGCCGCGGGCGCATTTGTTTTCGTTGCCTTGACGAGCACCGCATATGCGCGGTCGGCCTACGATGGCTCCTGGAACCTTGCCTTCGTGACGCAGCGGGGTGCCTGCGACGCCGTCTACAATTTCACCGTCAATGTCTTCAACGGGGTTGTGACGCATCCCAACCTCGTGAAGTTCAGGGGATACGTCCGGAGATCCGGCGCGGTTCGCGCCTCGGTGACCGTCCATGACAAATACGCCGCCGGCTCCGGCAGGCTCTCCAGCGCCTCCGGTCGCGGGACATGGAGCGGCTACTCGGGAAGTGCGCGGTGCTCGGGCTATTGGACCGCGCAACGAAATTGATATCTTCACCCGGTGTCGGCAGGGTTGCCCGTCGGGCGACTTCCGGCGCCGCGACCGAGGCGGCCGCGCCGTTCGCGAACTCGATATATCTGCGGCAAGTATCTCGCCGGAATCGCGCGCCGGTAAATCGTCAGTAGAGCCGGGTCCGGTAGGCTTCCTCCATGGTCTGCTCGGCGACCTCCACCGATATCGCCGCCGTCTGCTCCGCGATGATGCGGCCGAGCGTCGGAAAGCTGTTGCGTTCGACCTGCGCTTTGGGATCCCACAGCTTCGAACGCATCAACGCCTTGCCGCAGTGGAAATAGCACTCGTCGACGGTCACCTTGAGGCCGATGGTCGGCACGATATCGCGCACCGCGAGCGGCGTCAGCAGCGCCGGATCCTGGGTGATCTCGGCCTTGCCGTTGACGCGCAGCGTCTCGTTGATGCCGGGCACCATGAAGATGAGGCCGACGCCGGGCGATGCCAGGATGTTGCCGAACGTATCGACCCGGTTGTTGCCGCGCCGGTCCGGGATCAATAGCGACTTGTCGTCGAGCACGGCGACGAAGCCGGGTCCGTCGCCGCGCGGGCTGGCATCGGCATTGCCCTTGTCATCGCTCGAGGCGAGCACCAGGAACGGGGAGAGGGCGATGAAGTCGCGACAGAACTTGTCGAGATGGTGCAGCACCTTCTTCTCGGCGAGCGGATTTAGCTGCCCGAAATGCGCACGCAGATCGTCCGGCGTCCGGACCAGGGGTTTGTCGCCCGCACCGTTGCCCTCCATGGCAGATCTCCTCCCGTTTTGTTGCGTGTCTTACGTTTCCTCGACGCCGCACCAGCCGGCGATGAACAGGGCCAGCGTCTTGGTGACCTTCTTGACGGACTCGATGTCGACCCGCTCATTGAAGCCGTGGGCACCTTCCATCGTCGCGCCGAAGCAGAACGCGGGCACGTCGTAGTCGAGCCCGTAGAAGCGCGTGTCGGTGAGACCGGTGAAACTCGCTTCCTCCAGCTGGCCGCCGAATATCTCCTCATACGCCGCAGCGAGCACCGCCTCGCTGTCCTGTGCGCCGGTGACCTCGTAGCCCGGCGACAGGAAGCCGGACCATACGACCTCGGGCGGGTTGTCGGCGAGGAACGGATGGGTCCTGGCGGCCTGCTCGACGCAGGCTGTGATCTCCGCCTGGCAGTCGGGAATCTTCCAGCCCGGCAGGATGCCGATGCGGCAATCGACGTCGCACCAGGCCGGAACGCTGGAGGCCCAATCGCCGCCCTTGATGATGCCGGGGTTGAAATTGAGCGGATGCTTGAGCTTGCCGAAGAAGCGGTGGGACTTGGCGCGCTCGTTCCATTCGGCCTCCAGCCCTTCGAGGGCCTGGACCAGGTGAAAGGCAGCCTTGATCGCATTGGAGCCGGTGCCGGCGCGCGAGACGTGGACCGGCATTCCCTTGACCTTGAGGCGGAACCAGATCACCCCGACCTGGGCGCGCATCAGCTTGCCGTCGGTAGGCTCCGGGATCAGGCAGGCGTCGGCACGATAGCCGCGCTGCAGGGTGGAGAGCGCGCCGACTCCGGTGCTTTCCTCCTCGATCACCGACTGCAGATGGATGCGGCCCTTCGGCGCCAGCCCCGCCGCCTTCAGCGCATCGAGCGCGTAAAGTGCTGCGATGGTGCCGGACTTCATGTCGCCGGCACCGCGGCCATAGAGCCAGCCGTCCTCGACGGTGGGCTTGAATGGCGGATGTTTCCACATGTCGAGCGGGCCGGCGGGCACGACGTCGCAATGGCCCTGAAGGATCAGCGATCGCCCGGTCTCCTCCGCGGGGCGATATGTTCCGACCACGGTGCGGGCGCGCGAGAAATCGGTCTCGACCGGGCCGTAGCCGGGCAGGTCCTTGAGGTCGTCCTGATTGATGATCCAGTCGTCGACCTCGTAGCCGCGCTCGCGCAGCAGCCGCGCCATCATGTCCTGGCACGGGGCTTCCTGGCTGCGGGTGCTCGGAATCGCCGAGAAAGCGATCGTCGTCGCCAACTGTGCCTCGAAGGCGGCCTCGACCGCGGCCTCGATGCGCTCGCGGGCGCCGGCGGGAAGGGGCTTGATGTTGCTTTGCGACACGGATCAGTCCTTGGAGGGTTCAGGAAGCGGAAATGCGATCGGCGGTGCGTCCCGAGACTATGCCCAGCGTTCGCGTCATGCCAGCGCCTCGCGCTGGCGCGTAAAGCTCGGCTGCTCGAAGAAGCGACGCCCGGGAATGGCGTCGAGCAGGTCGCGCGTATAGGCCTCGCGCGGATTGGTGAACACAGCCGCGGTCGGCCCTTCCTCGACGATGCGGCCGTGCTGCAGCACGATCACGCGGTCGGCGATCTCGGCAGCGATGCGCAGGTCATGCGTGATGAAGATCATCGCAAGCCGCATCTCGCGGCGCAACTCGGCGAGCAGCGCCAGCACCTGCGCCTGGACCGACACGTCGAGCGCGGACACGGCCTCGTCGGCGATCAGCACCTTCGGCCGAAGCGCCAGCGCGCGGGCAATGCAGATGCGCTGGCGCTGGCCGCCCGAGAACTCATGTGGATAGCGATCCGCGGCCGAAGGCGTCAGCCCGACGCGCGACAGCAATTGCCGCGCCTGCGCCATCGCCTCGGTGCGCGAGGTGCCATAGGCCATCGGACCGCGCGCCACGGCGTCGCCGACTTTCTGGCGCGGATCGAGGCTGGAGAAGGGGTCCTGGAAAATGATCTGGAGCCCGCGCCGCGCCTGGCGCAGGGCTTCGCCGCGCAGCAGCCGCAGGTCCTCGCTGCCGAGCCGGATCGCGCCGGAATCCGGCTCGGTCAGCCGCATCACCATGCGGCCAAGGGTCGATTTGCCGGAGCCGGACTCGCCGACAACAGCCAGCGTTTCACCCTCATGCAGCGTCAGCGAGATGCCGTCGGCCGCGACCACTTCCCGCGGCGGCTGAAACCAGCCGCGTTTGACCCGGAACGTCTTGCGCAGGCCCACGACGTCGAGCAGCGGCGCGGCCTGCGCTGGTGTCTCGCGGTGCTTCACATGCGCTTTCGGAACCGCGTCGATCAGTTCGCGCGTGTAGGCCTCGCGCGGGTGGCGCAAAACTTCCTCGACGGTGCCATGCTCGACCACCTTGCCGTGGCGCAGCACGACGACACGGTCGGCGACGTCGGCGACGACGCCGAAATCATGGGTGATCAGCAGCACGCCCATGCCGCGGTCGCGTCGGAGATCGTCGATCAGGCGGAGGATCTGACGCTGGGTGGTGACGTCGAGCGCGGTCGTCGGCTCGTCCGCGATCAGCAACGCCGGCTGGTTCGACATCGCCATCGCGATCATGACGCGCTGGCGCTGGCCGCCGGAGAGTTCGAACGGATAGCTGTTGGCGAGTTGAGGCGGGTTCGGCAGGCCGACCTGGGTCAGGAGTTCCAGCACCCTGGCCTTGATATCGGCGGTCGATGGAGCAGGCCGCTGGTGGGTGAGGATCGTCTCCTCGATCTGTTCGCCGACACGTTTGAGTGGATTGAGCGACGACAGCGGCTCCTGGAAGATCATGGCCGCCTGGCCACCGCGCAGACGGCGCAGCGCGCGGCTGTCGAGTGCCGCCGTATCCTGGCCTGCGACCTTCACGGCGCCCGACACGATGTCGACGCCCTTCGGCAGCAGCGAGAGGATCGCGTGCGCGATCATCGATTTGCCGGAGCCGGATTCGCCGACCAGGCAGACCACCTCGTTACGCTTGATCGCGAACGAGACCTGCTCGACCGCGAACGGCCGGTCACCGCCCTCGGGTAGTGCGATCGAAAGATTTTCGACGGAGAGCACGGATGGGGGGGGCTGCATGCCTTTGTCCGTCATGCCCGCCGCCTTGAGATTCGCGGGTTGAGCACGTCGGACAGCCCTTCACCGAACAGGTTGATCGCAAGGACGGTGAACAGGATCGCGAGGCCGGGAAAAACGCTCATCCACCAAGCCTGCCGGATCACGGTGCGCCCGGCGCCGATCATGAAACCCCAGGACATCAAGTTGGGATCGCCAAGTCCCATGAAGGAGAGGGCGCTTTCCAGCAGGATAGCGGTCGCGACCGTCAGCGATACGACGACCAGGATCGGCGAGATTGCGTTCGGCAGGATGTGACCGAGCACGATGCGGGCCGTGCTCTCCCCCTGGCACAACGCGGCCTCGACGAATTCGCGCCCGCGCAGCTTCAGGAATTCGGCTCGCGTCAGCCGCGCCAGTGGCGGCCAGCTCACCGCGCCGATGGTGAGGATGATGGTGAGCAGCGACGGACTGAAGGTCGCAACCAGCAGGATCGCCAGGATGAACGCCGGCACGGTCTGGAACATCTCCGTCACCCGCATCAGCACCAGATCGACCTTGCCGCCGAAATAGCCTGATATGGCACCAATCACGACCCCGATCGTCATGGCAGCAAGCGCGGATGCAATGCCGATCAAGAGCGATACCCGGGCGCCGTGTGCCACGCCCGCCGCGACGTCGCGGCCGAGCGTATCGCCGCCGAGCCACATGCCGTCCTCGCCGGGCGGCGCAAAGGGCGTGCCGCTCATCTCCCATGGCGAGACCGGAAACACCCAGGGTGCCGTGATCGCGACGATCAATACGATGACGAGCAGGACGAGTCCCGCCATGCCGCTCGGGTGCCTCGTGAAGGCTCTAAGTGCGTCCATCAGGCGGCTTCCGTCGTCATGCGCGGATCGATCAGGCGGTAGATCAGGTCGGTCACGAGGTTAAGCGCGATCACGATGATCGACAGGATCAGGAAGATGCCGAGCAGCACCGGATAGTCGCGCTGCAGCACGGCTTCGAAGGTTAGGCGGCCAAGGCCGGGCCAGGCGAACACAGTTTCGATCACCACGGCGCCGCCGACGAGTGCGCCCGCCTGCATGCCGGCGACCGTCACGACCGGCACCAGCGCGTTGCGCAGCATATGGCCGACGACGATGCGCGCGGGGGCAAGGCCCTTGGCGCGTGCCGTCTTGATGAAATCCTGGTGCGATACCTCGATGATCGAGGAGCGCATCAGGCGGGCGTAGATCGCGAGATAGATCGCGGCGAGCGACATCACGGGCATGATCATGTGCTTGCCGATGTCGAAGACGCGTTCCATCGCCGTCATCTTCGCGTTGATGGTCTCGTAGCCGAATGGCGGCAGCCAGCCGAGCGTCACCGAGAAGACGAGGACGAGCATCAGCCCGAGCCAGAACACCGGCGTGGCGTAGAGCAGCAGCGACAGCACCGTGAACAGCGTATCGACGATGCTGCCGGCCGCCAGCCCCGCCAGCGCGCCGAGCGTCGTGCCGATCAGCAGCGCGAGACAGAACGCGGTCAGCGTCAACAACAGCGTCGCCGGCAGCCGCTCGAGAATGAGGTCGAGCACCGGCCGGCGCTGTCGGTAGGAATAGCCGAGGTCCAGCGTGAGCACGCGCCCGAGATGGCTGGCGAGCTGCACCAGATACGGCTTGTCGAGCCCGTACTCCCTGCGCAGATCGTCGAGGATCTTAGGATCGGCGCCGCCCGACTGCCCCGCCATCACCATGGCGGGATCGCCTGGAGCAGCGCGGACCAGCACGAAGTTGAAGGTCGCGATGACAAGGATCACGGCGACGAGCCGCGCCACCCAGGTGACGATCAAGAGCGCGATCCGCGCGGCGCTCCTCGTTCCGGTCACGATTTGTAGACCGAACCGAAGGTTTCGTGGGAGCCGATCCCTGTCGTCACGATGTTCTTGAACGCCTTGTCGTAGATGATGGGATATTCGAGTTCCAGCGTCCAGGCGACCGGTACGTCCTCGACGAGGATCTGCTGGACCTTGGAATAGAGTTCCTGCCGCTTGGCCTCGTCGAGCGCGACGGCTGCCTCCTCGAACAGCTTGTCGACCTCCGGGTTGGAATAGCCTTGCGTGTTGGAGAACAGGATGCCCTTCTTGATGTTCGACGAGATATAGGTGCGGGCGACGCCGAGCGCGGGATCGCCGAGCTGATAGAGCAGGTTCTGGGTCATCTCGTAGTCCCAGTTGCCGACCTTCTCCGCCCAGCCCGCCATGTCGGTGCCGACCAGAACCAGATCGATGCCGGCCTTGGAGAAACTCTGGCGGAAGAATTCGCCGGCGCGCTGATAGACCTCGCCATAGGGCGGCACCAGATATTTGATCTCGGCCCGCTTGCCGTTGGCGCCGGGCTTCAGGCCCATCTCGTCGAGCAGCTTGGTGGCTTTTTCGACCGAGAATTCGTAGCGCTTGACCTTGCCGTCGTAGAAGCGGGTCTTCGACGAAATCGGGCCGGTCGCGATCTTGGCGTTGCCGAAATAGATGCGCTTGTTCATCGCTTCGCGGTCGATCAGGTGCATGATCGCCTGCCGGAAGCGCTTGTCGTTCATGGGAGCTACGCGGTTGTTCATCTCGAGCCACTGATGCGGCGCGAAATACTCATAGCCCTTGGTGGTGAATTCGAGGTTCTTTTGCGACTTGAAACGCTGGACGTCGAAGAACTCGATGTCGGACCATTGCACGAGCTGCACGGTACCGTTCTCGAGCGCCAGTGCGCGCGAGGCGCCGTCCGGGATGATGCGATAGATGATCTCGTCGAGATAGGGCTCGCCCTTGCGGTAATAGCCGTCGTGCCGAACGAGATGGACGTGCGAGCCGCGCACCCATTCCTTCAGCTTGAACGGGCCGGTTCCGATCGCCTTGTCGTTCATCGGGTTCTTGCGGAACTCGGTGTTCTCGTAAATGTGCTTCGGCACGATCGGGGCGGAGGTGCAATCGAAGCAGCCGAGGAACGGCGCGAAAGGCTGCTTCAGCTTGAAGACGACGGTCAGCGGATCGGGCGCCTCGGCCGATGCGACGCGTGCGAAATTCTGCCGCGCACGCGGATGGGTTTCCGTCAGCACCTTCATGCAGCTGAAGACGACGTCCTCCGACGTCATCGGCTTGCCGTCGTGGAAGGTGATGCCCGGGAACAGCTTGAAGGTATAGGTCAGGCCGTCGGGCGAAATCTCCCAGGATTGCGCCAGGCCCGGCATCGGCTTCAGGTCGGCGCCGTATTTCAGCAGGCTCTCGTAGAGCTTGCCGCCCAGCGTCAGGGTCGGCTGTTGCTGGTTGAACGCCGTCACGAGGATCGGCGGCTCGGGCTGGATGATGGTGTTGAGCGTGCCGCCCTTGGTCTGACCGGCTGCCCTGGTGATGCCGAGCGGGATGGCCGCACCCGCGGCCAGCATCGCAGCAGTAAATTCGCGCCTGTTCATGGACCAATCCCCTCAGTTTCGGATGGCGCATCGTGACCGAGCCGCGGGTTCCGTGCTACAGGGAAGGGGACAGCGACCATCGCGATCGGGCCATCTGGCCCGGAAGATGCATGAGGCCATGAGGAGAACGGGCACCTCAACGCAAGAGATCAGATGAATATCAACGTAAGAGTAGACACGGCAGCCACCGGTGACACCAGTTTTGAGCGGGTATGCCACAAGCGGCGCGGGGCGCAGGCTGCGGCCACCTATGCGGGCCACCTGCAGACGCAAAAGCGGCCGGTCGTGGCGATGGCGGCGACATACACCTCCGAGAGCATGAGCACGCGGCATGCGCACCGGCGGGGCCAGTTCATCCTGCAGACGGCCGGCGTCACCTCGATGATGACGGAACGCGGTAACTTCGTCATACCGCCGGGCCATGGCCTCTGGATTCCCGCAGGTGTCGTCCATCAGTCGCGCGCCTGGGCCGATGTCGAGATCCAGACCATTTACGTCGAGCCGGACAAGGCGCCGAACTACCCCGCGGCCTGCCGCCTGATCCGCGCTTCGCAATTGCTCGAGGCGCTGATGGACGAAGCGGTCCGGATGCCGGTGGATTACGACGAGGAGGGGCGCGACGGGCGACTGGTCGAACTTCTGCTTGGCGAGATCGGCCGCATGCCCGAGGTATTGCTGCACGTGCCGATCCCGCAGGACCCACGGCTCGCCAGGATTTGCGAAGCCGTCATCGCCGACACCAGCTCCGATCGTACCCTCGACGATTGGGCGGATCGCAGCGGCATCAGCCGGCGCACGCTGACGCGGATGTTCCGCCGCGAAACCGGTCAGAGCTTCTCGGCGTGGCGCCAGCGCGTCCGGTTGCTGGAAGCGCTCGCCCGCCTCGGCGCCGGCGAATCCGTCACCAACGTCGCGCTCGATGTCGGCTATGACAGCCCGAGCGCCTTCACGGCGATGTTCAGGCG
>DAIMKE010000073.1:0-2441 GCA_036721875.1 Bradyrhizobium sp.
GGCCAGTGCGAGCCGCTATCTGGCCGATCTCGATGCGCTCGACCGCGAGGTCCGCGCGGCCGTGGCGCAAATTCCGGAGAGCCGCCGCAAGGTGATTTCGACCCACGGCGCGTTCGGCTATTTCGCCGCCGCCTATGGCGTAGCATTCATCGCGCCGGTGGGTGTTTCGACCGAATCCGAGGCCAGTGCCCGCGATGTAGCCAGGATCATTACCCAGATCAGGACCGCCAAAATACCGGCGGTATTTCTGGAAAATATCAGCGACCCCCGCCTGATCCGTCGGATCTCGGCCGAGACCGGCGCCAGGGTCGGCGGAACGCTCTATTCGGACAGCCTGACGGGCGAAAAGGGCGATTCTCCCACTTACATTGCCATGGTCAGGCACAATATAAAGGCCCTGACCAGCGCGCTGAGCCAATAGGCAGGGGCCTCCCTGCTTGCCGGTGCGCCCCTGAACAATTCCGCTCCGGAGCGACTATGGCTGAACCTTCGTCCCCAAAAATTCCAGTGACCGTGCTGACGGGCTATCTTGGCGCCGGCAAGACCACGCTGCTCAACCGCATCCTGTCGGAAAACCACGGCAAGAAATACGCCGTCATCGTCAACGAATTCGGCGAGATCGGCATCGACAACGACCTCATCATCGGCGCCGACGAGGAAGTGTTCGAGATGAACAATGGTTGCGTCTGCTGCACCGTGCGCGGCGACCTCGTGCGCATCATGGAAGGGCTGATGAAGCGCAAGGGCAAGTTCGACGCCATCATCGTCGAGACCACTGGATTGGCCGACCCGGCGCCGGTGGCGCAGACTTTCTTCGTTGACGAGGACGTGCAAAAGAATGCCCGCCTCGATGCCGTGGTGACGGTCGCCGACGCCAAATGGCTGAGCGATCGCCTGAAGGATGCGCCGGAAGCCAAGAACCAGATCGCCTTTGCCGACGTCATCGTGCTAAACAAGACCGACCTCGTCTCCAAGACCGAACTCGCCGAAGTCGAGGCCCGGATCCGCGGCATCAACCCGTATGCAAAACTGCATCGCACCGAACGCTGCAAGGTCGCGCTGTCGGACGTGCTGGAACGCAGCGCGTTCGATCTCGACCGCATCCTGGAGATCGAGCCGGAATTCCTCGACGCCGGCGACGGTCACGATCATCACCATGACCATCATCACGGCCATGACCATCACCACGATCACGGCCACAGCCATGGCGGGCTGAAGCATTATCACGACGAGGACATGCAATCGCTGTCGCTGCGGTCGGACAAGCCGCTCGACCCGAGCATCTTCATGCCGTGGCTGCAGAACCTTGTCGCCACCGAGGGGCAGAAGATCCTGCGTTCGAAAGGCATTCTCGCCTTCACCGATGACGACGATCGCTACGTGTTCCAGGGCGTCCACATGATGCTGGAAGGCGATCATCAGCGGAAGTGGAAGGAGGGCGAGCCGCGCGAAAGCCGCGTCGTCTTCATCGGCCGTGAATTGCCGGAGCAGATGATCCGCGACGGCTTTGAAAGCTGTATCGTCTCGTGATGAAAGAGTTCGATCCGGGCGCAGAGTCCTCCATCGCTTCCATTACCGACGGGGTGCGGACGCTGCCGGTCGGCATGCCCGCAACCTCGCTGCATTTCCTCGGCGATGTCGCCGTGTTCGTTGGCGCCGAAGAAAACGCGGCGCTGGTCAATGAAGCAGGCGAAGTATCGACGGTCGCCATCCATAGCGGCGCGATCCTGTGCGCGGCGTCCGATGGCAAGCGCGTTGTCACCGGCGGCGATGATGGCAAGCTCACCGCGCTCGACGCCAAGGGCACGGTGACGGTGCTCGCCACCGACGCCAAACGGCGCTGGATCGACAATGTCGCGCTGCATCCCGATGGCGCGGTGGCGTGGTCCGCCGGCAAGACCGCGTTTGTCCAAAGCGGCAAGGGCGAAGTGAAAACCTTCGACATGCCGTCGACCGTCGGCGGGCTCGCTTTCGCGCCGAAGGGACTGCGCGTCGCCGTCGCACATTACAATGGTGTGACGCTGTGGTTTCCCAACATGGCCGCGAATCCGGAATTCCTGGAATGGGCCGGCTCGCATCTCGCCGTCACCTTCAGCCCGGACAACAAATTCCTGGTCACCGCGATGCACGAGCCGGCGATGCACGGCTGGCGGCTTGCGGATAACCGTCATATGCGGATGAGCGGCTATCCCGGCCGCGTCCGTTCGATGTCGTGGAGCGCGGGCGGCAAGGGCCTCGCCACGTCAGGCGCCGATACCGTGATCGTCTGGCCGTTTGCCAGCAAGGACGGGCCGATGGGCAAGGAGCCTGCGATGCTGGCGCCGCTGCAGGCGCGCGTGTCCGTGGTCGCCTGTCATCCGAAGCAGGATATCATGGCGGCCGGTTACAGCGACGGCACGATCCTGATGGTGCGGCTGGAAGACGGGGCCGAAATCCTGGTG
>DAIMKE010000073.1:2478-6173 GCA_036721875.1 Bradyrhizobium sp.
CGGCGCCGAAATCCTGGTGCGACGGAATGGCGGCGGGCCGGTCTCGGCACTCGCCTGGAACGCCAGGGGTACGCACCTCGCCTTCGGCACCGAAGAAGGTGACGCGGGGATCGTGGAACTGTAAGAGATCGCCTGATCCAGCGGGGGCGGGCGATGCGTTTTCTGACGACCTTCCAGTTAACCGATTTCATCGACACGCTGGTCAGCCTGACCACGGCCTTCGTGCTCGGCACCCTGATCGGCGCCGAGCGGCAGTACCGGCAACGCACGGCGGGCTTGCGCACCAACGTGTTGGTGGCGCTCGGCGCGGCGGCGTTCGTCGATCTCGCGATGCGCCTGACCGGCGCCGACGGCGCGGTGCGCGTGATCGCCTATGTCGTTTCGGGGATCGGCTTCCTCGGCGCCGGCGTCATCATGAAGCAGGGCCTGGACGTGCGCGGCCTCAACACCGCGGCGACGCTGTGGGCATCGGCGGCGGTCGGGTCCTGCGCCGGCGCCGACATGGTCGCGCAGGCCGTGGCGCTGACCGTGTTCGTGCTGGCCGGCAACACGCTGCTACGTCCGCTGGTCAACGCCATCAATCGTATTCCGCTGGACGAAAAGGCGCTGGAGGCGACCTATTACTTCAAGCTCGCGGTTACAGCCGAGGCGCTGCCCGACATGCGCGACCAGCTGGTCGAGCGGCTGGAAAACGCGAACTACCCGGTCGCGGGTATCGAGGTCGTCGAGACCGGCGACGACTTGCTGGAAATCGTTGCCAAGCTGGTCTCGACCGCCGTCGATCCGAACGAATTGAACGCGGTCGTCACCGACCTGCAGCGCCAGCCCGGTGTGCGCCATGCGACCTGGGTGGTGAGCACCGCGGACTAGGCCAGCGCGCGAGCGACGGTTTCGTCCCTCCCGGCGTGGCGGGGCATGGAACCATGCGCCTCAAGAATCGTTGATACCGCGAACAAACTTGCGGGTGAACGTCATGGCATCGGTCAACAGGAAGCACAGCTTGCGAGGGGAATATGCGTTCGCGGCCATGCTGCTGGCCGCGGGCCTTGCGATCACGGCACTTTCGGTGGTGCAGATTCGGGCCGGCGATCCGCCGCAGCTCGCGCAGGTGACCCCGCCGTTGCAATCGACGCCGGGCGCCGAAACCAAGCCGTCCGCGCCGGCCGATCCGACGACGACGGGCACCCGGCCGTCAGACGTTCCGCCGCAGCCGGCCCGTCCGGACGCCGATGCTCAGAAAGCCGGCGCCCAGCCGGCGCTGCCACCGGCACCGGCCGAGAAGACCGCGCCTCCGATCCCGCAACGGTAGACCCGCTGTCACCTTCCAGCCGCGCCAACCATTGCGGGCCGATCGGCCCGTATCAATTTGTATAAGAGGGCATCGGCGCGGCCTCCGAACGCCTTGTGTTGCTCCCCGACAAGCGGTTAGGCTCGTTGCAACAACGGCCGGCATCAAATAATCGCCGGCAGGCCAGGGAGCGACGCATGTGCGAGCCAACGCCGGACACGATCACGGACGTGATCGATCAGATGGCGACGACGCCTGACCCACGCCTGATGGCGATCATAGAGCAATCGCGCAAGAGCGAACCCGCACCGGCGGGGGCGGCCGGTTAGATTCAGCCTGACGAGATAGTTCAACAGCCGGGCGAAGATCCGGCGGCACCAGAACGGCATGGAAACGACACACGAGGGGAAACGATGAAACGCAGGACATTTCTCGGCGGCGCAATGGCCGTCGCGGTGGTTGGACAGGGCTCACCTGCGCTGGCGCAGCAGCCGGCGATCAAGATCGGCATGTCGATGCCGCAAACCGGCGGACTTGCCGGCGGCGGCAAGGCTTCGTTGCTCGGGATCGAAATCTGGCGCGACGATATCAACGCCAAGGGCGGACTGCTCGGCCGCAAGGTCGAACTGGTCGTCTATGACGACAAGTCGAGCGCCTCGGAAACGCCTGCGATCTACGCCAAGCTGGTCGACGTCGACAAGGTCGATCTGCTGTTTGCGCCCTACGCGACGGTGCCGACCGCGCCGATCATGCCGTTCGTCAAGCAGCGCGGCCTGCTGCTGATGGGGAATTTCTCGTTCCAGGTGAACAGCAAGGTCGGCCACGACATGTGGTTCAACAATGCCCCGTGGGGGCCGGCCGACAGCTGGGCTTCCTCGTTCCTCGATCTGGCCCAGAAAGCCGGCGGCAAGAGCATGGCCTTGCTGTCAGCGGACCAGGAATTCGCCCAGAACCTCGCGCTCACTGCCAGAGATGTCGCCAAGAAGCGCAACATTCCGATCGTGTTCGACCAGGTCTATCCGCCGAACACGGTTGAATTCTCGTCCATCATCCGCGCGCTCAATGCCGCCAAGCCGGACATCGTCTATGTTGCGTCCTATCCGCCGGATTCGGCCGGCATCCTGCGTGCGGTGAACGAGATCGGCGTCGGCGACAACGTCAAGATCTTCGGCGGCGGCATGGTCGGCCTGCAATTTGCCGCCGTGATGTCGAACCTCGGCTCGCTGCTCAACGGCGTCGTCAACTACAACACCTGGCTGCCGGAAAAGAGCATGTATTTCGACGGCACCAAGGCGTTTTTCGACGTCTACACCAAGCGCGCCATCGAGGCCAAGGTCGATCCGCTCGGCTATTATCTCGCGCCGTTCGGCTATGCGATGGGCCAGATGATCGAGGCCGCGGTCAACTCGACCAAGTCGCTCGACCAGAAGGGCCTCGCCAAATATCTGCGCGAGAATGAGCACAAGACCATCGTCGGCCCGATCGCGTTTGCCGCCGACGGCGAGCGCAAGGAAAGCGCGACGCTGCAGGCACAATTCCGCGGTGTAAAGGACAAGGACATCGAACAGTTCCGCTCTTCGGGCAGGCAGGTGATCCTGTTCCCGGACAAACTGAAGACCGGAGATCTCATCAGTCCCTTCGAGGCTGCCCGCAAATAGAACGGGCCAAGGGGATATCGGGGGGATCTGACGTGTTTTCGATGGACCTGCTGCTCGGCGCGGTCGTGCTCGGGGTGCTGCTCGGCTGCTTCTATGCAGCCGTCAGCGTCGGGCTGTCCGTTTCGTTCGGACTGCTCGACGTGCCCCATGTCGCGCATCCGGCCTTCCTGGTGCTCGCCTCCTATGGCGTGTACCTGCTCAACGACAGCTACGATATCGATCCGCTGCTGGCGGGGCTCGCCATCACGCCGCTGTTTTTCGTGTTCGGCCTGCTTACCTATCGCGTCTACTACGAGACCTTCGAGCGCCGAGGCAGCGACGCCGGCGTCCGCGGCATCGCGTTTTTCTTCGGCATCGCCTTCATCATCGAGGTGCTGATCATCCTTCAATTCGGTGTCGATCAGCGCTCGGTGACGGCGACTTATATCGGCAAGTCCTGGCGGTTCGGTGAGATGCGGATACCGATCCGGCAATTGGTTGCGTTCGCCGTCGCGCTGGGGTTGACGGTCCTGCTCGCGGTGTACCTGTCGAAAACATTCATGGGCCGTGCGATCCGTGCGGTGGCGCAGGACGAGGAAGCGTTGCGGCTGATGGGCGCCAACCCGGTTCGCATCAAGCAATTCGCCTTCGGCATCGCTACCGCCGTGCTCGGGATCGCCGGGGCGCTGCTGATCATCGTGGCGCCGATCGAGCCGACGCTCGACCGCGCCTATATCGGCCGGACGTTCTGCGTCGTCGTCATGGCGGGG
>DAIMKE010000073.1:6187-12226 GCA_036721875.1 Bradyrhizobium sp.
ATCAGCGGCACGCTGATCGCCGCGATCATCCTCGGCGTCTCCGAAACTATCGTGCTGACCATGTTCGGCGCCTCATGGGCGCCGGCGATCTCCTTCGGGATGCTGCTGGCCGTGCTCGCCGTGCGGCCGCAGGGTCTGCTCGGCCGATGACAAAACGTCGCAACAACATCGCGTTCTGGGCCGGCATGGCGGTCTTCCTCGTCGCCGTCCTGTCGATGACGCAGATCGTCCGAAACGAATATCCGTTCTTCGCCGGCTACGTGATCCTGCAATTCATCGCGCTGGCGGTCGCCTGGACCATCCTCGGCGGCTACGCCGGCTACGTCAATTTCGGCACCAACGCCTTTTTCGGGGTCGGCGTCTATACGGCAGTGGCGCTGTTCAAGGCGACCGGGGCGCCGCTCGTGGTGCAGATCGGAGTTGCCGCGATCGTCGGCATGCTGCTCGGCTTCGGGGTCGGCCTCCTGACGCTGCGAATGCGAGGGATATTTTTCTCGATCGCGACCATTGCACTCGCAATCATCATCGAAACTTTTGTGATGAACTGGCGGTTCGTCGGCGGTGCGGCTGGCATCCAGTTGCAGCGGCCGCCGGTGACGGCGCCGTTCGACAGCTATGTGAAGATGCTGTTCTTCGTCCAGGCGGTGCTGGTGGTCATCGCGGTTTCGATCGCGCGCTACATCCAGAATTCAAGGATCGGCCGCGGTCTCCAGGCGCTCCGGGATGACGAACTCGCAGCCGAATGCACGGGCGTGCCGACCTTGAAGCTCAAGCTGGTCGCCTGCATGATATCGGGCGCGCTGATGTCGGCGGCCGGTGCGCCCGCTGCCATGTACCTGCAATACGCCGATCCGTCCTCGGCGTTCAATCTCACTTACTCCGTTTCGGCGCTGGCGATGTCGCTGATCGGCGGGACCGCGCACTGGATCGGTCCGGTGCTTGGTGCGATCCTGCTCGGCTCGACCCAGCAATTCCTTGCCGTGACCATCTCGTCCGAGATCAACGTGCTGGTGCTCGGCATCATGCTGGTGCTGTTCGTGGTCGCAGCTCCCAAGGGCATCATCGGGCTGCTGCGGCCGCGTTATCGCCTGCGCGCGGGAGGCAAGCATGACAAATGACGCCGCGTCCGACGCACCCCTGCTGCAGGTCGCCGCGATCACCAGGACCTTTGGCGGCTTCACTGCGCTCGATAATATCAGCGTCGATATCCGCAAGGGCGAGCGGTTCGGCCTGATCGGCCCGAACGGTTCGGGAAAGACGACGCTGATCAACTGCATTTCCGGCGCCCTGCGCCCGCAGGTCGGCAACGTGATTTTCTGCGGAGAGAACATCAACGAGCTGCCGCCGCATCTGCGCGCGCGCCGAGGCATTGCGCGCAGCTTCCAGATTCCGCGGCCGTTCAAGAGCATGACGGTGCTCGAAAACCTCATGGTCGGGCTCGACTTCGCCAGGGTCGATTCGAGCCAGCTGGAGGAAGAGGTCGCGATGTCGATCCTGACACGGATGGGGTTGGCGTCAAAGGCCGATGCGGCGAGCGATACGCTGAGCCAGGTCGAACTACGCAAGATGGAGCTCGCCCGCGCGATGGCGGTGCGCCCGAAACTGCTGATTTCGGACGAGGCGATGGCGGGGCTCTCCTCCTCCGAGGTCGACGAGGTGTTGGACCTCCTGATCAGCCTCGGCGAGGAGGACATCACCATCATCATGATCGAGCACATCATGCAGGCGGTGATGCGCTTCTCGGAGCGGGTGATGTGCCTCGACGCCGGCAAGATCATCGCCATCGGCGCGCCAAGCGAAGTGATGGGCAACAAGCGCGTGCAGGAGGCCTATCTTGGCACTTAGCCTTGCCATCGAAGGTCTCGATGCCGGCTACGGCGCCGTCAAGGCGCTGCGCGGCGTCACCCTCCATGTCGAGGCGGGCGAGACTGTCGCGCTGCTCGGCACCAACGGCAACGGCAAGAGCACCCTGATGAAATGCGTCATGGGCCTGGTCCGTCCGGATCGCGGCCGGATGTCGCTTTCGATCGACGGGCATGCCCACGACCTGACGAGGCTCTCGCCCGAGGCGATCGTCGATCTCGGCGTGGCGCTGGTCCCGGAGGGGCGGCGGCTGTTCCCCAAGCTGACGGTAACTGAAAACCTGATGCTCGGCGCCTTCCGCAAAGCCGCCCGTTCGACGATCGACAGTAACCTCGCGCTGGTCTTCGAGACCTTCCCGGTACTGAAGGAGCGCCGCAACCAGCTTGCCGGGACCATGTCGGGTGGACAGCAGCAGATGCTCGCGATTGCGCGCGCGCTGATGTCTTCTCCGCGGCTGCTGCTGATCGACGAGCCGTCGGTCGGGCTGTCGCCGCTATTGGTGTCGCAGACCATAGCCAAGATCGGCGAACTCAAGCAGCGCGTTGGGCTGACGGTGCTGATGGCAGAGCAGAATTTCAACCAGGCGATCCGGATCGCCGACCGCGGCTATATCATCGTCCATGGCGAGATCGCGGTCGCCGCGCGCTCGGTCGACGAATTGAAAGCCAACGACGTCGTCAGAAGGCTCTATCTCGGCGGTGTCGCCTGACGAATATGACGGCATCGTGTACCCTGGCCCGAAGCGGTCTCGATGATTTTTAGCTTGTGCCGATTTTACAGCCTCGCCTGTCGCATTCCGTTGTTACATAGTCTCGCGATCGTATCAGGCGAAGAACATATGAGGGGGCAACCATGAAGATCGACGACGTCAGGCGTACCGCCTATTCGATGCCGCTGACCAATCCATCGTTTCCCCGGGGACCGTACCGCTTCTTCAACCGCGAATACTTCATCATCACCTACCGCACCGATCCCGACGTGCTCGCCGCCGTGGTGCCGGAGCCGTTGGAAGTTGCCGAGCCGGTCGTGAAATACGAGTTCATCCGCATGCCCGACTCCACCGGTTTCGGCGATTACACCGAGACCGGGCAGGTGATCCCGGTCCGCTTCAAGGGCGAGGAGGGCGTCTACGTCCACTCGATGTATCTGGACGACGAGGGACCGATCGCCGGCGGTCGCGAGTTGTGGGGATTCCCCAAGAAACTGGCCTCGCCCAAAATCGCCGTCGAAAGCGATGTTCTGGTCGGCACGCTGCATTACGGCTCGGTGCTCTGCGCCTCGGCCACGATGGGCTACAAGCACCGCGCGGTCGATCACGACGCGGTGCTGAAGGCGATGAAGGCGCCGAACTTCATGCTCAAGATCATCCCGCATGTCGATGGTACGCCGCGCATCTGCGAACTGGTGCGCTATTGCCTCGAGGACATCACCCTGAAGGAAGCATGGTCCGGCCCGGCGGCGCTCGGCCTTTTCCCGCACGCACTCGCCGACGTCGCGCGGCTGCCGGTGCGCGAGGTGATCTCGGCGCTGCACTTCAAGGCGGATCTGACGCTGGGACTCGGGACGGTTTCGTTCGATTACATGGCGAAGTGACGGGCAGGAATCCCTACTTGCCGGCCCTCACTGTGCGCCCTTGAGCTTGCAGGCCGTCGAGCAGGTGGTGACCACGCCGCGTTCGCAGCTGATGCATACCGCGACGCACTGCTTCATGTCCTTGGGATTGTATGGGCTGTAGAGCTTCCGGGCACAGGTTTCGATCGAGCCCGTGACGTCATTGTTGCTCTCAGGCGTGCACGCAGCCAACGCGGCGGCGGACAGGACAATGGCAATGATGACGCGCATATTGATGGCTCCGCCGGGGCGCCGTCGCCTGGGAAGCAGCGGCGACGGCCCTCGGCCCTCGCGGAAATTTACCGCTCAGGATCGCGCGATTGCCTTAAGCGAGCGTTACAAGGAACGGGTTCCCGGTGGGTACTTCTACGTTTCAGGTGCAGCGCAGTTCCTGAGATGTGCGCTGCACACCGCGAACGGCCCGATTCCCTACCGCACCAGCACGTTCCGGAACTGCCAGGGATCCGACGTGTCGATGTCTTCGGGGAACAGGCCGGGCCGGTCGATGAGCGGCGTCCAGTCGGTGTAATAGCCCTTCACCGGGCCGAGATACGGCATCTGGATTTCCAGCAGACGATCGAAATCCATCTCGTCGGCTTCGACGATGCCTTCGTTCGGGTTTTCCAGCGCCCACACCATGCCGCCGAGCACGGCGGAGGTCACCTGCAGGCCGGTAGCGTTCTGATAGGGCGCGAGTTTTCGGGTCTCTTCGATCGAGAGCTGCGAGCCGTACCAGTAGGCATTGTTGTCATGGCCGAACAGCAGCACGCCGAGTTCGTCGATGCCATCGACGATTTCGTTCTCATCGAGGATGTGGTGCTTCTCCTGCATCTTCGCGGCGCGGCCGAACATTTCATGCAGCGACAGCACGGCATCGTCAGCCGGATGATAGGCATAGTGGCAGGTCGGCCGATAGATCGCCGTGCCCGATGCGTCACGTACCGTGAAGTAATCGGCGATCGAGATCGACTCGTTGTGGGTGACGAGGAAGCCATACTGCGCCCCGCGGGTCGGGCACCAGGTGCGCACGCGCGTGTTGGCGCCGGGCTGCATCAGATAGATGGCGGCGCCGCAGCCGGCTTCGTGGGTACGCGCATTTTCGGGCATCCACTTTTCATGGGTACCCCAACCGAGTTCGGACGGCTGAACGCCTTCCGACAGGAAACCTTCCACCGACCAGGTGTTGACGAAGACGTCAGGCTCTTTCGGCTTCTGGGAGCGCTGGGTGTCGCGTTCGGCGATGTGGATGCCCTTGATACCGGCCTGCCGCATCAGGTCCGCCCATTCCGCTTTGGTCTTCGGCTTGGGGGCATTGAGCTTCAGGTCGGCGGCGACATTGAGCAGCGCCTGCTTGACGAAAAAGGAGACCATGCCGGGATTGGCGCCGCAGCAGGAGACGGCCGTCGTCGAGCCCGCGGGACGCGCCTTCTTGGCGGCCAGCGTCACTTCGCGAAGGGCGTAGTTGGAGCGCGCTTCCGGGCCCTTCGAGGAATCGAAATAAAAGCCGAGCCAGGGCTCGTTGACAGTGTCGATATAGAGAGCACCAAGCTCGTTGCAGAGCTCCATGATGTCGGTCGAGCCGGTATCGACCGAGAGATTGACGCAGAAACCCTGGCCGCCGCCCTCGGTGAGCAGCGGGGTCAGCAGCTCCCGATAATTGTCCCTCGTCACGCCCTTCTGAATGAAGCGCACATTGTGCTTCTCGCAATGCGCCTTGCGGCCCTCGTCCTTGGGATCGATCACGGTGACGCGCGACTTGTCGTAGTCGAGATGCCGCTCGATCAGAGGCAGCGTGCCTTTGCCGATGGAGCCGAAGCCGACCATGACGATGGGGCCGGTGATCTTCGCGTAGATCTGCGAGGCGGGGCTCATGGGATGGTTTCTCCGAAACGTGCTGGTAGACGAGTGATAAGGGGTGGATCAGGCGCTGCGGCGCTTGGCGGTTACTTCGATCTCGATCTTCATCTCGGGCTTGTAGAGACCCGCGACGACAAGAAGGGTTGTGGCTGGACGAATCTCGCCGAACACTTCGCCGCAGACCGCGAAGAACGCGTCCGCATCCGCGAGGTCGGTGATGTAGTAGGTCGCGCGGACGATATCGGCCATCGCGAAGCCGCCTTCCTTGAGCGCGGCCTCGATGTTCCTAAAGCAGTTGCGTGCCTGGTTTGTGACATCGGCCGGGATGACCATGGTCGCGTAGTCGTAGCCGGTGGTGCCGGCGACGAAGGCGAAGTCGCCGTCTATGACGGCGCGGCTGTATCCGGCGGCTTTCTCGAACGGCGAGCCGGTAGAAATCAGGCGGCGGGGCATTGCGAACCTCGATCTACTGGAGTGGCCCTGGGAGCCGGGGCTGGTTTTGGCGCGGTTTAAGGGCTTTTCACCGGGCCGCGCAACCCCTCGCGAACGCGCCGCGGTCGCACGTCATGGCGTGCCGCCGGAGCGCTTTTCGAGGTGGCCTCAGGCCACGCGGCGGGGCACGAAGAGCGCCTTCCGGGCTCGCCCTGCCTTTGATCTCGGCAGCGGAGCGCCCGTGGCAGAAATCACGCCCCAGGCGCCGTCGAGCGC
>DAIMKE010000074.1:0-12182 GCA_036721875.1 Bradyrhizobium sp.
CCGGCCTTGGCGTGGTCGAACTGACCACCGCGATCCACTACACCTTCGACACGCCGCGCGACCGTCTGATCTGGGACGTCGGCCATCAGGCCTACCCGCACAAGATCCTGACCGGCCGCCGCGACCGTATCCGCACGCTGCGCACCGGCGGCGGCCTGTCCGGCTTCACCAAGCGCAGCGAGAGCGACTACGACCCGTTCGGCGCCGCGCACTCCTCGACCTCGATTTCGGCCGGCCTCGGCATGGCCGTGGCGCGCGACCTCTCCGGCGGCAAGAACAACATCATCGCCGTGATCGGCGACGGCTCGATGTCCGCCGGCATGGCCTATGAGGCGATGAACAATGCCGGTGCGATGAATTCGCGCCTGATCGTCATCCTCAACGACAACGACATGTCGATCGCCCCGCCGGTCGGCGCGATGTCGGCCTATCTGTCGCGGCTCTACTCCGGCAAGACCTACCGCACGCTCCGCGACGCCGCCAAGCAGATCAACAAGCATCTGCCGAAGGTGCTGGCGAACCGCGCCAACCGCGTCGAGGAATATTCCCGCGGCTTCATGATGGATGGCGGCACGCTGTTCGAAGAGCTCGGCTTCTATTATGTCGGCCCGATCGACGGCCATAACCTCGACCATCTGCTGCCCGTTCTGAAGAACGTCCGCGACATGGAAACCGGCCCGATCCTGGTTCACGTCGTGACACAGAAGGGCAAGGGCTACGGCCCGGCGGAAGCCTCCGCGGACAAGTATCACGCCGTGGTCAAGTTCGACGTCGCCACCGGCGCGCAGGCCAAGGCAAAACCGAACGCCCCGGCCTACCAGAACGTATTCGGCCAGAGCCTGGTCAAGGAGGCCGAGAAGGACGACAAGATCGTCGCCATCACCGCGGCGATGCCGTCCGGCACCGGCGTCGACATCTTCAACAAGGCGTTCCCGAAACGCACCTTCGACGTCGGCATCGCCGAGCAGCATGCGGTGACGGTTTGCGGCCGGCCTCGCCACCGAAGGTTACAAGCCGTTCTGCGCGATCTACTCGACGTTCCTGCAGCGCGGCTACGACCAGGTGGTGCATGACGTCGCGATCCAGAGCCTGCCTGTTCGCTTCGCCATCGACCGCGCCGGCCTGGTGGGCGCCGACGGCGCCACCCATGCCGGTTCGTTCGACAACGCCTATCTCGGCTGTCTGCCGAACTTCGTGATCATGGCGGCGTCCGACGAGGCCGAACTGGTGCACATGGTCGCGACCCAGGTCGCCATCAACGACCGCCCGAGCGCGGTGCGTTATCCGCGCGGCGAAGGCCGCGGCGTCGAAATGCCCGAGGTCGGCATTCCGCTCGAGATCGGCAAGGGCCGCGTCATCCGCCAGGGCAACAAGGTCGCGCTGTTCTCGTTCGGAACGCGGCTGGCCGAGTGCGAAAAGGCCGCCGACGAACTCGCGGCCCATGGCCTCTCGACCACGATTGCGGACGCGCGCTTCATGAAGCCGCTCGACGTCGACCTGCTGCTGAAGCTGGCGCGCGACCATGAGGTGCTGCTCACCATCGAGGAAGGCTCGATCGGCGGCTTCGGCTCCCACGTCATGCAGACGCTGTCCGACCACGGCATGCTCGACGGCGGCCTGCGGATGCGCGCGATGATCCTGCCCGACGAGTTCCTCGATCACGACTCGCCGACCGCGATGTATGCCCGCGCCGGCCTCGACGCCAAGGGCATCGTCGCCAAGGTGTTCGATGCGCTCGGCAAGGACTACAAGACCGAGTCGGTCAAGCTCGCCTGAGACACAGCGCCTTCGGTTCTGACCCGGTCAGCGCCGAAGGCCTGGTTCTTTCGCAGGTAACCCCATGAAGATCTATCTGGCAGGTCCCGACGTGTTCCTGCCGGACGCTGTCGAGATCGGGCGCCGCAAGGCCGCGATCTGCGCCCGCCACGGCTTGACCGGGGCCTATCCGCTCGACAACGCGGTCGACCTCACCGCCCCCGACGCATCGCTCGCGATCTTCAAGGGCAACGAGGCGATGATGGACGCGGCCGACGCGATCATCGCCAACCTTACGCCGTTTCGCGGCCCCAGTGCCGACGCCGGCACCGTTTATGAACTCGGCTACATGGCCGGTCGCGGAAAACTCTGTTTCGCCTACAGCAACGATCCCGCCGTCTATGCCGATCGGGTCGCGCGATATCATGCGATCGCGAAGGCGGAAGCCGGCCACCTGATCGACGGCGATGGACTGACGGTGGAAGATTTCGGCCTGCCCGACAATCTCATGATGATCCACACGCTCGATCTGCATGGTGCTAGACTGGTGACGCCGCGGCAGCGGTCCGCGGACGTCTGGCACGACCTTGCCTCGTTCGAGGCCTGCGTCGCGCTGGCGGCGGATCGCGCCGCCGTCACATCGAGCTGACAGCAAATCGAGCTGACATTGGCTGACAAGAGCGAAGGCAAACCTTCTCCCCGCAAGCGCGCGGACGTGCTGCTGGTCGAGCGCGGCCTGTTCGAAAGCCGTGCCCGCGCCCGCGCCGCGATCGAGGCCGGCGGCGTGATGGCGGCCGGCAAGCAGGTATTGAAGGCGTCGGAAGCCATTCCCGCCGATGCGGAATTGTCCGCCGAGCCGGCACACCCCTGGGTCTCGCGCGGCGGCGTCAAGCTCGCGGGCGCGCTGGAGCAATACCCCATCGATATCGAGGGCCATGTCTGCCTCGATGTCGGCGCATCCACCGGCGGCTTCACCGAGGTGCTGCTGGCGAACGGCGCCAGCCTCGTCTTCGCGATCGATGTCGGGCACGGCCAGTTGCATCCCTCGCTGCACGGCCATCCCAGGATCGTGTCGATGGAAGAAACGGATATCCGGAAATTCGAGGGCAAGCGCCTCCCCGCGCGGCCCGATGTCGTCGTCATCGACGTCAGCTTCATTTCGCTGAAGGCGGTGCTGCCGGTGGCGCTGTCGCTGGCTGCTGCGCCCATGCATCTGCTGGCGCTGATCAAGCCGCAGTTCGAGGCGGAACGGAAGCATTCCAAGCATGGCATCATCCGCAACGCGATGGTGCATCAGCAAATCTGCGACGACATCTCTGCGTTCGCCGCCTCGCTCGGCTGCACCGGGATCGAGGTGTTTCCGTCGTCGATCACCGGCGGCGACGGCAATATCGAATTCTTCATGGGCGCGCGCCGTGACTGACACCGAGCGGGCCGTCATCGATCACGTCGGTCATCACGGCGATGGCGTCGCCCTGGCGGACGGCAGCAGGATCTACGTGCCCTATACGATCGGCGGCGATACGGTCGAGGTCGCGCCGGTTCCCGGCCACCATCCCGACCGCCGCAGGCTGCTCAAGGTCGAGACCGCAAGCCCGGCGCGGATCACGCCGTTCTGCCCGCATTTCGGCGTCTGCGGCGGCTGCGCGATCCAGCACTGGGAGGCCGGGGCCTATCGCGCCTGGAAGCGCGAACTCGTGGTCACGACGCTGGCGCAGGCCGGGATCGATTGCGAGGTAGCTCCCCTGATCGATGCCCATGGACTCGGCCGTCGCCGCCTCACCCTGCACGCGCGAATGGGAACGCATGAGGTTCTCAAGGTCGGGTTTGCGGCGGCCAATTCGCACGACATCGTGCCGATCGACCGCTGTCCCATACTGGATCCCCATCTGGACGGCGCGATCGAGGCGGCCTGGGCGATCGCCGAGCCGCTGATCGCGATGGGAAAGCCGCTCGACATCCAGGTCACCGCGACCGATAGCGGGCTCGATGTCGACGTGCGCGGCTCCGGCCCGCTATCGACGGCCATGATCACAAAGCTTTCGCGCATCGCCGAACAACGCCGGCTGGCGCGGCTGACGCGCCACGGCGAACTCGTGCTGATGCGAACGCCGCCGGTCGTCTCGATGGGTAAGGCGCAGGTCGCGCTGCCGCCCGGATCGTTCCTGCAGGCAACGGTGGAAGGTGAAGAGCAACTGGCCGCGCTGGTTTCAGAGCATTGCAAGCGCGGCAAGTACATCGCCGATCTGTTTTGCGGCGTCGGCCCGTTTGCGCTGCGGCTGGCGGCAAAATCGCGTGTTGCGGCCTTCGACAGCGACGCCGGCGCGGTCGCAGCGCTGCAGAAGGCCGCGACGTCGACCCCGGGCCTCAAACCGGTCAAGGCCGAGGCGCGCGACCTGTTCCGTCGACCGCTGATGCCGCAGGAGTTGCGCGAGTACGATACCGTCGTCTTCGACCCGCCGCGGCAGGGCGCACAGGCGCAAGCGACGCAGCTTGCGGCGAGCAAGATCCCGGTGGTGGTCGCGGTGTCCTGCAGCGTCACGACCTTCCCGCGCGACGCCAAAATCCTTATCGAGGGCGGCTACAGGATCGAGAGTGTCACGCCGGTCGACCAGTTCCGCCACACCCCGCATGTGGAGTTGGTGGCGAGGTTCAGGCGGTAGGCCGCTGGCCTACCGCCCCCAGCGGTCCTGCCAGATCTTCTCGCCGACCATGCAGTTGACGCGCGGCGCCCGGCCTGCGGCCGGCACGACCGGGCGCTCCGGCGTGCGGCCCGCGACTTCGAGCAGCAGCTTGGTCCGGATCGCTTCCTTGAACTTGTCGCGCTCCCTGATGGTCACCACGAAGGAGCCGGGACCGCCGATCACGCAGTCTTCGTAGTAGAGATCGAGATTGTCGATATCCATCGTCGAGTAGGACGGCTCCTTCACCATGATCGGCAGGCCGTTGATGATGATGCCCTTCTCCAGCGCGGCATCGCGGGTGACGACGACAGGTGCGCCATTGTTGTTCGGGCCATCGCCGGAAATATCGATCACCCGCCGGATGCCGCGCTGCGGGCTCTCGTCGAACAGCTGCATCGAGAAATTGATCGCGCCCGAGATCGAGGTGCGCGACGCCCGGCGGACCGGTGTCTTGACGATTTCGTGGGCGACGGCGTCGGCCGTTTCGGGGCCGTCGATCAGACGCCATGGAATGATGATTTTCTGGTCGGTGGAAGCCGCCCATTCGAAGTAGGTCACCAGGATCCTGCCGTTCGGGCCGTTCTTCAGCGCCTGCAGGAACTCCTTGGAGATGATGGCCTGCGCGTAGCCCTCGCGCTGCAGCGCGAGTTCGTCCAAGTCCATCGAGTAGGAGACATCGACGGCGAGAACGAGTTCGACGTCGACGGTCGGATGGGCTTCCTTGTCGGCGAGCTGGCGCGGCTGAGAACTCAGCTGGTTGTCCGTCCGGTTCTGCGGGCCTGGTGCGGCAACACCCGCAACGTCGCCGCCGGCTAGTACGCCCGCTATCAGCACGGCCCCGATCGAGACATACCAGCGCATTGCGGCCCTCCCGTCGAATGAAGATATGGTGACACGCAAATTGCGTCGCGCAAAGCGCTGAAATCGCTTGTCCTTCACATTCGGGTTAGCGCTGCACATGAACAACAATCGGCCCGTCTTGCCCGCTTGTCCGGCAGTTCCGGATCGCGAACTGCCTGCGAAACGAGCCTTCCGCTTCTGATTTGAACGAATCCCGCAGCCGCGGCGACAGACGAGCACGGCCGGCCACCAGGCCGCATTCGGCACGACCATGGTTACGCCCTCGAAAATTCCTGCAAACGATCGCCTCTCGCCCAAGGTGCGCGCGATCGTTGTCGCTGCCGGCCTGTCTGCAGCGCTTGTCGTGGCGGAGCTGTGGCTGTGGTCGCCGTGGTCAACCGCTGCCGAGCCGAAACCGCAAGAGCCGGAGCCGGCGCTGACAGCGGAGAACGCGGCCGAGCTCTGCCAGAAGCTGTTTGAAGATCCGAAGCAGTATATCGGCCAGGAAGCGCTGCGCCGGCGCTGGGACCTGCGCGCCGCAAGCTGCCGCAAGGCATTCGATGCCGACCCTGCCAACACCGAGCTGAAGGTCGCGGTGGCGCGCAACCTGCCCTATGCGCGCAAGGACGAGGCGATCGCCATGCTGCGCGAGGCCGCCGCGCAGGGCAATGCCGAGGCCCATTACCAGCTCTACGAGCATCACAGGTCCTGGGATCGCGGCGACCTCGACAAGGTGCCGCTGGTCACCCGCACCGAGGCCGCGGAAGCGCTGCGCAAGGCGGCCGAACTCGGGCATCCCTTCGCGATGCAGACATTGGTGCGCCGGCTCGAGGACGGCGACATCGTCAAACGCGATCCCGTCGCGGCGCGATACTGGGCCGAGCGTGCCGTCGCCAATCCTGCAAGGGACACCAGCAAGGCAGGTCTGCTGGTCACGCTGGGGCGCCTGCTGGCAGCGTCGGACAAACCGGAAGAGCGCGCCCGTGGACTGGAGATCCTCGAAGGGATGTCAAAGGCCGAAGTGTTCGGCGCCAGGCGCGAACTGGCGATCGCCATCCGCCAAGAAGATCCGGTTCGCGCGCGCACGCTCCTCGAGGAAGCCCGCCGTCCCGATCCCGGCGGCGCCATCGTCCCGCTGGCGGAAATGCTGATATCAGGCGAAGGCGGCCCCGCCGACCCCAAGCGCGCGGTGTCGTTGCTGAAGGGTGCGTCCGATAGCTGGATGGCCAAGGGCATGCTGGGGCGGCTCGCGCTCGAAGGCAAATGGGTGCCCCGCGACATCCAGGAGGCGTTGCGCCTGATCGACATCAGCAGCGGCTATGATTTCGACGCCCGCCTGCAGGTGTTGCGGCTGCTGGCCGAACATCCCGAGTTACGTGTCAGCTATCCCAAGCGCGTGCTGTATGACGCCGTCCAGGCCGCCGAACTGGACGAACCCGGCGCAACGGCCGCCCTGATCGCGCTGAAACTGTCAGCAAACGCCCAGTTTCAGGACCGGCCCGGAGCCTGTAGACTGATCGAGACGGCCGTCAGCCGCGGCGATCAGACCATGACGCAACGGCTTGCGGAGTGCCGCGCCAGGTGATCGCGCGCCCCGTCGGGGTTAGTTCGCGTCAGGACCGCGCACCGGATGATCGATACCGTCGCCAAGCCAAAGACAAAGGTCAAGACCAGGGCCGAACGGCCGCGCCTGCACAAGGTGATCCTCGTCAATGACGATTTCACGCCGCGCGAATTCGTCGTCACCGTGTTGAAGGCGGAATTCCGCATGACCGAGGACCAGGCCCACAAGGTCATGATCACGGCGCACCGCCGCGGCGTCTGCGTGGTCGCCGTGTTCACCAAAGACGTCGCCGAGACCAAGGCGACGCGCGCCACCGACGCCGGCCGCGCCAAGGGCTATCCGCTGCTGTTCACGACCGAGCCGGAAGAATAGCGGACGACGTCAGAAATAGGCGGCCAGCCCGGTACTGAGAGTGTTCTGTATCGACGCCGCCGTGCGGTAGTTGGCAGCGATCTTGTTGGCGAAATCCTCAGTGAAGCCGAGGACGCTTCGTTCCTCGGAACTCATTTTCGAGTAGTGCTGGAGCAGCGCCAGACTGCTGGCCTGCGAGCCGCCACCGCCGGATGGATTGAATGCGTCCAGCAGGCCGCTCCTCGTGCGCAGATTGAGCTCTGCCTTTGCAGCGCGGGCTTCCTCCGCGGAGAATGATACACCGGTGTTCAACGCCACGATTGCCAGAGTCCGGTTGTCGAAGTCGGCGAAATCCGCCTGCTGCCCGAACTGCCTGCTGCCGGTGAAGACCAGCTCCTTGCCGTTGTCCCTGGCGTTGCCCGCCTGCGCGTCGAGCATCGCCCGCGCGTTTGATATCAGCGCATCCGGGCTTGAATCCGTGGTCGATGAGGTTTGGGTTCGCGCCTTGTCGAGCAGCGCCCTCACCGGATCCGCATCGTTGCCGGTGACGGGAGCCTTGCCAAAGCTTGTCCTCGCCGCGGCCAGGCCTTCCAGTACGGCCTGCTTCTGATCCTTCCAGGCCGGCGTTGCCTTCTCGTCGCTGCCGGCCCGATCGAGATAATCCGACGCCGCGGCGTAAAGGCTGGCATAGTCTCCCGTATGCCGGGCAATCACGACATGCGGAGATACCGCGTCGTTGAACCGTGACTGCAATGTCCTGGTCGCCGCCGTCGCCTCGTCCGTCGAGAATTGGCCCAGTGCATTGTCGGCAATCGCCGACAAGGTGGCGCGCGTCTGGCCGGAAAGATCGACGGCGACCTGCCCGTCGAGCATCGCCGATGATGTTCCGAGCGCGGCGTATTGCTCGTCGAACCAGGCGCGCACCCGCGTGGTGAGGGTCGCGAGCGAAGGCTGCTCGCCGTCCGCTGCGGTTCGCGCCAGATAGGCCTTGGCCTCGTCAGACAGCGTGACCGAGGTCGACGACGATGGCGAGGACGTGTCGGTGCTGTCTGTCGGCTTGGCACTCGATTTCGACGCCGTGCTGCCGGCGCCGTAAGCATTACCGGCATAGCTGAGATAGGAGGCGGCGTTTGATCCAACCGAGATCGACACGAGAGCCCCCTGCGGCGCGAGAAATGTTTAGCAACAAATGAATAAAGATGGTTAACGCCACGTTAACCGCCGCGCTCGGCGCAAAGGTATTGTTTGCGGGGGCCCGTGATCGCGGCTTCACATCGCCGACGTTTCATCAGCCAGGCCATAGACGCGCGCGGCCTTCGAGAAACCGGCAACCGGAAACTCGCCGAGGTCGCTCCACCCTCCCCGGCAGATGCCGGCAAATCCCTCCGAGGCCACGACCGTGCGCTTCAGCCGGCTGGCGATCTTTTCCAAGCGTGCCGCGAGATTCACCGCGGGTCCGATGCAGGTGAAGTCGAGCCGGTTGCCGCCGCCGATATTGCCGTAGAGAATTCGTCCGACATGCAGGGCTACGCCGAAGCGAAACCGTTCGACGGCGTCGCCGATCGGATATTGCAGGCCGGCGACGCTGGCGCGCGACTCGCGGGCGGCTTCGAGGACGCGCGCGCAGACCTGCTGCTCGTCGCCGACATATTCGTCGATCGGAAACACCGCGAGCAGGCCGTCGCCCATGTATTTGAGCACCTCACCGCCGTGATTCCTGATCGCGGTAACCTGGCAGTCGAAGTACAGGTTCAGCACGTCGACCACGGTTTCCGCCGGCACGCGGTCGGACAACGAGGTGAAGCCGCGCAGGTCGGACAGCCAGATCGCGGCGTTCATGGTTTCGGTATGACCGCGCCTGATCTGCCCGCCGAGGATGCGTTCGCCGGCGCGGTTGCCGACGTAGGTATCGAGCAGGCTCGCAGCGGTGCGGGTCAGACTGATGATTTCGATCACGCGCGCCAGCGGCTTCACGAGGCTGCGCAATGCAGCCAGTTGCTCATCGGTAAATCCGCCTGGCTGCTTGGTCGTCCAGCTCGATGCATTGACCGTGCCGTCGATGAAGGGAAGCGGCAGCGCGATGTAGTCGGTAACGCCTTCTTCGCGCAGCTCGTCGATGATCGGAAAGCGCTTGCTCCGCGGGTCATCGACACGGGCGCGCACCTCCACCCCCTTCTGGAACACATGGATCAGCGGGCTGGTGTGGAAGTCCGGCGATTCCAGAATCTTGAAATCGACCGAACCGACCTCGACCTCGGAACCCGGCTTCCAGACGAAATTGCGGCCGTAGATGTCGGGATGCAGCGTGCGGACGAAGACGCCGACACGCCAGAGCGGCAGGCCGGCCTCGACCATCCGTTCGCAGGTCTCTGCCATGAACCGGCTCGGGCTGGTCGCGGATCGCCCGCCGTCGACCAGCCAGTCGGTCAGCTCGCGCAGTTTCGATGCATCCATGGCGCCGGTATTTGCCGTGCAACGCAACGAAACGTCAAGGCTCGCCGCGTTCGTGTCAATGCCATGAAAGCAGTTGCGGTATGTCCGGAGCCGCCGTGACCCGGCGTCGGAGCTGCGCTAGTTTCGCGACACAAAAACAGGGGGAAGCACCAAGTGTACGACTACATCATCGTCGGCGGCGGATCGGCAGGCTCGGTCATGGCCCACAGGCTGTCCGCGAAGAGCGCCAACAAGGTCCTGCTTTGCGAAGCGGGCCAGGACACGCCGCCCGGCAATGAACCAGCAGAGATCCGCGACAGCTATCCGGGAACGGCGTATTTCGATCCGCGCTTCCACTGGACCGAACTCAAGGTCACGACCCAGGTCGTCAGCCACAACAATCCCGACGAGGCCAGGCCGCCCTTGCGGAAATACGAGCAGGCGCGCGTGCTCGGCGGCGGCTCCTCGATCAACGGCCAGATGGCCAACCGCGGCGCGCCGACGGATTACAACGAGTGGGAAGCGCGCGGCGCCACCGGCTGGAGCTGGGATGACGTGCTGCCCTATTTCAGGAAGGTCGAGCACGACCTCGATTTCGACGGCCCCTACCACGGCAAGGACGGCCGCATCCCGGTCCGCCGGATTCCGCAGGCGCACTGGACCAAGCATTCGCAGGCCATGGCCGAGGCCTGCAAGCAGGCCGGCTTCAAATTCCTGCCCGACCAGAACGGCGAGTTCGTCGACGGCTACTTTCCGGTGACGCATTCCAACCAGGACGAGCAACGCGTCTCCGCCGCGATGGGCTATCTCGATCGCGAGACCCGCCAGCGCGCCAACCTGACCATATCGACCAAGACGCAGGTGAAGGAGCTGTTGTTCGAAGGCACGCAATGCGTCGGCGTCAAGGCGCTGGTCGATGGCCGCGAGCAGGAGTTCCGCGGCCGCGAAATCATCCTCTCAAGCGGCGCCATTCATTCGCCGGCGCATCTGTTGCGCGCCGGAATCGGACCGGTCGGGCATCTCCGGGACTTAGGCATTCCGGTGCTGGCGGGCCTTGCCGGCGTCGGCCAGCGCCTGATGGACCATCCCTCGATCTCGCTGTCCTCGTTTGTCCGTCGCGGCGCGCGCATGAACGGGCACACCAGACGCCACATGCAGATGGGGCTGCGCTACTCCTCGGGGCTTCCCGGCATTCCCGCCGGCGACATGTTCGTCGTCGTCATCACCAAGTCGGCCTGGCATGCGGTCGGCGAACAGATCGGCTCGCTGCTCACCTTCGTCAACAAGACCTATTCGGAGACCGGTCAGGTCAAGCTCGCCTCGCGCGATCCGCGCGAGGAGCCGATCGTCGAGTTCAACCTGCTGTCCGACAAACGCGATCTCGACCGGCTGATGAGCGGCTTTCGCAAGATGGCGGGCTTGCAGATGAGCGCGCCGCTCAAGGCGGTGACCGACAAGCCGTTCCCGGCGGCCTATTCAGATCGCGTGCGCAAGATCGGCGTGGTCAATACGAAGAACAAGATCCTCACGAAAATCGCCGCCACGCTGATGGACGGGCCGGCGGCGCTGCGCCACTACATGATCGACAATTTCGTCGTCGAAGGCTTTACCTTCGAGCAGGTCATGACCGACGACGAAGCGCTCGAAGCCTTCGTGCGCGAGTCGGCGATCGGCGTCTGGCATGCCTCCTGCTCGTGCCGGATGGGCCGCGACGACGACCCGATGGCGGTGGTCGACACGCAAGGCCGCGTCAGAGGCGTGCAGGGCCTGCGCGTGGTCGACGCCTCGATCTTCCCGGTGGTGCCGTGCGCCAACACCAATTTTCCGGTCCTGATGTCGGCGGAGAAGATCGCAGCGACGATGCAGTGAGGGACTGAACAATCGTTCCAATATGATATATGGTATTGATATCACATATCGGAGTAGCGGATGCGCACACTGATCGACCTCGGCGACGGCCAAATGCGAGCGCTGGACGAACTGTCAAAAAAGGAGAAGCGGTCTGGCGCGTCCTTGATCCGTCAGGCGATCGATGACTACCTCGGAAAGCGACGCGAAAGGCAGAGCGGCGATGCGTTCGGTCTATGGGGCAAACGCAAGATCGACGGCTTGGCCTATCAGGAAAAAATGCGTGGCGAATGGTGAAAGCGCTGTTCGACACCAACATTCTCGTCGACTAGCTCAATGCCGTTCCGCAGGCGCGCACTGAACTTCGATGCTACGAGGCCAAAGCCGTCAGTATCGTCACATGGATGGAGGTAATGGTCGGCGCTACCGAAGATGTCGAGGATACGACGCGGAGTTTTTTGAACTCATTCGATATCATTGAGCTCGACGGGGGGATTGCAGAGCGCGCGGTCAGCTTGCGCCGCAGCCATCACATCAAACTGCCCGACGCAATTATCTGGGCAACGGCAAAGGTACACGCGATGTTTCTGGTCACACGAAATACCAGGGATTTTGCAGTCGGAGATCCTGGCATCCGAATGCCTTATCGGCTCTAGAGCGGTTCATCGATTGATTGAATCGGGAGGGATTCCGTTGGGGGGCGGTTT
>DAIMKE010000075.1:0-12155 GCA_036721875.1 Bradyrhizobium sp.
ACATCCAGCGCATCTACGAGATGTGCAACCGCAACGTCTCCGAAACCGCGCGGCGGCTCAACATGCACCGCCGTACGCTGCAGCGGATTCTGGCGAAACGCGCGCCGCGGTAGTTTTGTAGGATGGGTAGAGCGCAAGCTAAACCCATCAATTCCTTGCGCTGAGGCATGATGGGTTTCGCTTCGCTCTACCCATCCTACGCCACCGTCTCTCAGAACTCCCCGTGCCCCTGCGGATCTACCAGCCGGTTGATCCGTAGCGCGGCGGCCATCGCAAACCGCACCGTCATGGATTTGCGCGTCGCTGCCGGCAGGCGATGCTCCGGCGCCTCGCAATGCAGGTGTGCGCCGTAGGCATCGGCGATGATCAGGCCGGTGTCTTCAGGAAAAATCTCGCAGGGCAGATCCTGCGTGAAGGCAAAGAACAGCCGGTCGCAATGCATCCGGTAGTCCTGCCATTTCTGGTCGGCGCGCAGATCTTCCACCGACGACTTGATCTCGACGATCCAGATGTCGCCGCGCTCGTTCAGGGCGACCAAGTCGGCGCGCCGTCCCGACGGCAGTGGCAACTCGCTGATGCAGGAAAAGCCCAGCGAACGCAGCAGCCGCGCGGTACCGCGCGCGATCGCGAGCGCCGTCTCCGACTGGCGGCGGTCCAACGGCGGCACGAGACCGATCTGGCGGGCGGATGATTCCATCGTCGTGAACCCTATCCGATTTCGCAGCGACCACCCAGCAGCGATGCCAAGTCCGGCGTGAAGCCGGCCATGGATTTGTCCGTAACACGCCGATTTTTGGACCTCTGCGCACCGCGAAGCCAAAGGACCTGAAAGGGAACCTTGCTTCCGAGGGACAAGACACTGGGAGATCCACGATGCCGCGCATCGCACCGTCAGCCTTTGCCCTCGCCCTCACCGCCCTGTTGCTGTCCGCCGGCTCCTCGTCCGCCGTCGCAAAGCCCGCCGTTGAAGTCGCTTTCGTGCTCGATACCACGGGCTCGATGGGCGGCCTGATCGAAGGCGCCAAGCGCAAGATCTGGTCGATCGCCACGGCCATCGTCGATTCCAATCCCGACGCCGACATCCGTATGGGCCTCGTCGCCTATCGCGACATCGGCGACGATTACGTGACGAAGAAGGTCGAACTCACCAACGATATCCAGGATCTCTACGCGAGACTCCTGGAACTGAAGGCGCGCGGCGGCGGCGACTGGCCGGAAAGCGTCAACGAGGCGCTCGACGTCGCCGTCAACAAGCTGCAATGGAACGCCGGCACCGATACCAGGCGGATCGTGTTCCTGGTCGGCGATGCGCCGCCGCACATGGATTACGCGCAGGACGCCAAATATCCCGTGACGCTGTCGGTGGCGAAGCAGAAGGACATCATCGTCAACGCGGTGCTGGCCGGCAACGCCCGCGATACCGAGCGGGTGTGGCGCGATATCGCCCAGAACGGCAATGGCCGCTTCATTCCGATCCCGCAGGACGGCGGCCAGGTCGTCATCATCGAGACGCCCTACGACGAAGAGATCATCATCCTGCAGCGGGAGATCAACGGCACCGTGATCCCCTACGGACCGAAACACCTGCAGAAGCGGACCGAGGACAAGACCAGGCAATTGGCGGAGGTTGCCGCCGCCGCGCCCGCACAAGCCTCCGAAATGGCGAGCTATCTCAACAAGCGTTCGAAGGCGACATCCGAGGCCGTCACCGGTGCCGGCGATCTCGTCACCGACGTCTCCACCGGCCGCAGCAGCTTCTCCGACATCAAGGACGAAGACCTGCCCGACAATCTGCGCGCGATGAAGCCCGAGCAGCGCGCCGAGGCGGTCGACAAGAAGATGAGCCAGCGCAAGGCGCTCAATGAAAAACTCGCGGCCCTGGTGGCGAAGCGCGACAAATATGTCGCCGACCAGCGCAGCAAGGCGCCGCCAAAGGCGTCATCGTTCGACCGCGTGGTCGAGGATACGCTGAAGGCGCAGATCAAGCGCTGAATGGTTGACGAATTCTCAGCGAGTCGTCCCCGCGAACGCGGGGACCCATAACCACCGGTGCCTATTGTTACGTGTCCGGCTGGAGCGACAGCCTTCGCATAACAGATGCCCGGGGTTATGGGTGCCGGCTCAAGGCCGGGACGACGAGAGTTGTTACCGGAATGGCGATCACGCTCAGCTGTGCCGCCCCACCGCCATCTGGTAGATCGTCATGATCACCTCGAACAGGATCAGCAGCACGATGATCACTTCGAGCCGCAGCGAGCGCCGCGTGTCGATGATATCGGTCAGCACCTGCGCAGTCTCGGCAATCACAGTGAGCTTGCCGTTCAGCGCTTCCGCTCGCTCCTTGAGTTCGTATTCGTCCTCCAGACGGGCATACAGCCGCTCCAGATGCGGCTTGTCCCAGAGGATGTCGGGCTTTTCCGAGACCGCTACGGGACCCGTCACCCGGTGACGCACCGACAGCGCGTTGCCGATGTGCTTGAGGATCGAATTGCGACCGCCGCTGATTTGTCCGCTCTGCGCCAGCTCGCGCGCGAGCGGCTCGGTGGTGTCGAAAACGGTTGCCACCTCGCGTTCGTGCCGGGCGAGGACGACGCTCTTGGCCAGCACCTCGGCGACCAGGATCAGCCGCTCCGGCGAAAAACTTTGCAGGCAGATCGGACCGCCCGGCGCGATCGGCTCGTCCTTCTCGCCGGACAGTTCGATGACGGCGATTTCCTCGTCGCGCCGCTCGAATGGCCCGGTCATGCGCGATTGCAGCCCTCGAAGGAAGTCGTCTTCTTCCAGGGCGTTGAGGCCGATGAGAGCGACGACGCCGTAGCGAAACAGCACAGCGACGCCTTCTTCATTGACGCGAAACGTCAGCGGCGTCGTTGCCAGCACGTCGCCGCGCTCGAGGCCCGACGTATTGAGCCGGTCGCTGACGGAAAATGCCCGCACCGTCGTTCGCTTGCCGCCGAGTGGCGATTTCGAGGCCTGGTTCATCAACTGCGCATCCTGCCCGAAATCGCCATCTGACCGATGCATTTCCGGCTTTCCCCACTAGATATCCGTCTGCGCAACCCTAGCACGGACCGGAACCGGGCACCTATCGTTCCCCGCCGTGTTGACCCCATTTCAAGGTGCAATATGGTGCCAGCCCATGGATGACAAAACCGAGACCCGAGCCGAGACCCAAGCGAAAGCCGGCGCGATGATCGTGCCGGTGACGCTGTTCGAGCAGAACTGCACCATTATCTGGCATGAGCCCTCCAAGAAGGCCGTGGTGATCGACCCCGGCGGGGACGTTCCCAAAATCCTGGAAGCGATCAAGCAGACCGGCGTCACGGTCGAAAAGATCTGGCTGACGCACGGCCATATCGACCATGTCGGCGGCGCCGCCGAGTTGCGCGACGCGCTGCAGGTGAAGATCGAAGGCCCGCACATCGCCGACAAATATCTGCTTGAGAACGTCGTGAGCAGCGGCGAGCGCTTCGGCATGACCGGCGTGCGCAATTTCGGCCCCGACCGCTGGCTCGACGAGGGCGATCAGGTCACGATCGGCGATCTCACCTTCGACATCCTGCACTGCCCCGGCCATTCGCCGGGCAGCGTGGTGTTCTTCAACAACGAGCTGCGCTTTGCGCATGTCGGCGACGTACTGTTCAACGGCTCGGTCGGCCGAACCGACCTGCCGGGCGGCAGTCACGCCACGCTGATCAACTCGATCAAGGAAAAGCTGCTGCCGCTCGGCGACGATGTCGGTTTCATCTGCGGCCACGGCCCCGGCTCCAGCATCGGCCAGGAACGGATGACCAATCCGTTCATCACCGGCGAGATGTAGGCGCCGATACGCTTCAGTCGTTGACGCGGGTCACATCGAGCACGGCCTCGAGCAACTTGTTCGCATCCGGGTGGCCGGGAAGCGACGCCAGCGTGTGCCGCAGCCGGCCGTCGAGCAACAGCATGGCGAACCCATGCACCAGCGCCCATGATGCCGTGGCTCGCGCCGCGAGTTGCAACGGCACGGCAGGCGTCACGGATGTCGTCGCATTCTTGAGGGATTGCCTGGTGGCCTCGATGGCATCGCGAAGGCTGGGCGAGTTCATGTCCAGGCGATCGCCGCGATACATCAGCAGGAACAGGTTGGGTTGCGCGCGCGCGAAGGCGACATAGGCCAGACCCATGGCTTTCAATCGCTGGCGGGGATCGGCGCCTGCACGCTTCATCGCCCCTGACAGCGCCGCGCCGAAACGACGATAGCCGACGGCCGCGAGTTCGCTGAGCAATCCTTCCAGAGAGCCAAAATGATTCTTTGGTGCGGTGTGGGAGACCCCGACCAGCCGCGTCAGCGCGCGCAGGGTCAGCGCGTCGACCCCTTCCGTCTCCAGAATTTTCTCGGCGCCTGCCAGCAGAGCGGTTTTGAGATCGCCATGGTGATAGGGCCTGACCTCGGGTTTGACCCTGGATCTGGATCTCGGGTTGGCCCGTATCGCCGGTTTCCTCATGCTCTATATTTACACTGGAAATATTTCGCTTGACCAGCCCGATCGATGCGCCTATTCGATATTTCCATTGGAAATATTAAACCATTGCCCCGCATGGTGCGGAGATTCGGACGGAACATGCTGCTGGCATTTGCACCGTTTATCGCTTTCGCCGTGATCGACCGCCTGGTCGGCCCAATGGAAGGCATGTTCGCCGGCCTCGCGGTGTCGGCCGCGTTGCTGATCCGGGACTGGAGCCAGGGACGTGGCCCCAAGGTGCTGGAGATTGGAACGGCCGCCTTGTTCGCTGCGCTTGGATGCTACGCGTGGCTTGCCGATCCCGCCTGGTCGCTGTGGGGCGTGCGCCTGGTCGTCGATTCAGGCCTGCTGCTGATCGTGCTGGCTTCGATCGCGATCCGGCAACCTTTCACCCTGCAATACGCGCGAGAGCGCGTGCCGGGGGAAGCGCAGGCGTCCGGTGAATTTGTCCGCACCAACTACGTCATCACTGCGGCCTGGGCGCTGGCCTTTGCGGTCATGGTCGCCGCCGATCTGCTGTTGACCTACGTGCCTGACCTGCCGGCCCGCTTCGGCATCATCCCGACCGTGCTGGCACTGGTCGGCGCCTTCAAGTTCACCGCATATTATCCGGAGCGCCGCCGCGCGCTCGCCCGGTCTGCGGCGTCACTTCGTTAGTGGCGAGAAACGCTGCGATTTCATTTCATCAGTCCCGCGGCCGTTAACGCCCGGGTGATGACGGCGCCGACATCAATGCCGCGACGCTTGGCTTCGCGCCGCACCGGCTTGGTCTGCCGCACCGGCTTGTTGGCCCGCGACCATAGCCTGGCGGCGACATCCAACGACTGCAGGGATGCCGTAGCAGCCGACGGCGTGACGGCCGACGCTACCGTCGCAGACGACGCAGGCGCTTCAACGACCTGAGTGAGGCGCTGCGTCAGGCCGAAGAAATTTGCGATATGGTAGGACGACGAGATCCCGGCCTCGATCAGGAACGCGCCTTCGGCGCCATAGGGCTCGTCATTGCCGGCGAGGCCTAGCGGCGTGCCGTGGGCCATGTCGGTGATCGTGTAGGACTCGACGACGGTCTCGCCGTCGGCATTCCACCAGACCTCGCGCGGATGACCGTCAACATCCACCGCCGACATCGGCGCCATCGGCAGCCCGTGAACGTCGAGCCACTGCTTTACGATTTCATTGGCGTTGCCGGGGTTGACGGTACGGTCGGCGCTGCCGTGCCACACCGACACTTTCGGCCAGGGTCCCTTGTGCTTCGAGGCCTTGCGCACCAACTCGCCCAATTGATCGGCGGGTCGCGATGTCGACTGCATCATGCCGCCGAGCGCCTCGCGGACATTGCTGGCGATACCGAACGGCAGGCCTGCGATGATGGCGCCGCCGGCGAACACCTCGGGATAGACCGCCAGCATCACCGACGTCATGGCGCCGCCGGCGGAAAGCCCGGTGATGTAGATGCGGCAAGAATCGATTTTGTGATCGGCGACCATCCGCCCGATCATCTGTCGGATCGAGGCGGCTTCGCCGCGGCCGCGCGCGACGTCGCCCGGATTGAACCAGTTGAAACAGGTGTTGGCGTTGTTGGCGCCCTGCTGCTCCGGCATCAAGAGCGCAAAGCCATAGCGTTTGGCGAGCGTCGACCAGCCGGTGCCGAAATCGTAACCGGCGGCGTTCTGGCCGCAGCCGTGCAGCACGACGACAAGGGCCGATGCGCGCGGCAGCGCTTCAGGAACGTACGCAAACATCCTGAGCGCGCCGGGATTGGTGCCAAACCCGTCGATTTCAGCGAGCGGAGTGCGGATCGCCGGCGATGAATTCAGGCCATAGATTCCCAGGCCATTGAACCCGCTCAATCGCGGGAAATGGCGCAGGAATTCCACGTTCTTGGCGAGAGACAAATGCTGCTCCGGGGGCGATTGTTCTTAACGCACAGCTGAACAGATAGTTGCTGCACTGCAAAATAGAAAGGCCGTGCACTGTCATTCCCCACAATCAAATTTTGGAGGTTGACGTCAATTTGTCATGCCGTGATTCGGCGCATCCGCGTCAGAAATACGGCGGAGGCGATAATCGACAATGCGAACAGATGCGCTCGCGTCGCGCGACCGCTGAACGAACAGCCGCAACCGGCGCGATCTGCTAGTTGAACTTGTAGGAAATACCCGCGCGCAACACCTGGATGGTCTGGTGGCAACGGGTGCTGTCCAATCGCGATGGCACTTTCATGATCAACCGTATCCGCGGCCCGGCCCCGGAGGGATGAGGCGGCGATCGCACCAAGCCACACTACCCAAGGGGCACGATCCTCGTGCAGAGTTAGTATTTCGCGGCGAACGGCGTGCCGAACTTGTAGTTCAGTCCGAAACGGAACGTATGAACCTTTGTATCTTCCCAAGTGTAGCGATAGGCAAACGGTGGGGCCACAGGAGTCTCGTTGCCGACAACGTTGCCGCCGTCGTTGAGCTGGATGTAGAGATACTCACCCTTCATCGTCCAGTTGCTGGCCAACGCGTATTCGAGACCACCACCCAAGGCCCACCCATGCGCCGTTGCTTTGGTAGAGGCGGGATGCGTGAAATTCGGGATAGCAACGTTGCCATCGAACGATGCGCTGCCATAGGCAAACCCGCCCGTTCCGTATGCGAACCAGTGGTCCCACGTCACGCCAAACCGACCTCGGATCGTGCCGAGATAATCCCACTTGCGATTCACCGTTGCAGTGCAATTCAAGCAGGTTGCGGCGTTGCCACCGGGCAAAACCACCGCTGTGTTGCTTCCTTCGACGTCGGACCACGAGATGTCCGCCTCAATCCCAAACGCCCAGTTGGGCGCAAACTGCCAACTATGTCCGACTTGCCCACCGCCCATTGCTCCTGAACTGTGTAAGTCGAGCGCACTTGGAGAAGTGCCGAATGCAGCAACGCTTGGCAGCGGATCGGCGTTTGCACTTGCTCGGCTCCAGCCATAGCCCAGGTGCCCGCCGACATAAAAACCAGTCCAGTCGTAAAATGTTGCTGGTGGCGTTGCCGTGTAGACGGGCTTTGCCAGATCGGCCGCGAAGGCTGTGCTGGGTGCGCTCGATCCTGCGATAAGAGCCACCGCTGCGACCAGCGCGACCGAAAACCCGTTCCGATGCATTGCAACCCCCCAAGCTGTTCCACGCGATTCCATCGCGGCGGAGGGATTATAGCCGGACTCGGGTTCCAAATCGAAAACATTACGGCTTTTGCCGAATTTCCCGTGTTTATTGTGGCAATTACAGCACGTTTCGGAAGATAATCGGATACACGGGCGTACAAATCGCGAAAAGGCTTTTCAGGAGCGCCGGGTTCGGTCAGATTCCGGTAAATTTACGGCGAGGCCTCGATGGCAAGACTCGACGACACCGACCGGCAGTTGCTGATGCTGCTGCAGGAGGACGACCGTCAGCCACTGGCGGCGCTGAGCGAGAAGATCGGCGTTGCCGTTTCCACGATCAACGACCGCATCAAGCGGCTGGTTCGATCCGGCATGATCTCCGGCTTCCACGCCCGCATCGCGCCGGAAGCGGTGGGGCTGGACCTGCTCGCCTTCATCATGGTGAGCTGGAGCAACCCAAAGGTCGAGGCTAGTTTCCTGGAACGGGTGAAGGCATCGCCCGACGTGCTGGAATGCCATCACATCACCGGCGCCTGGAATTATCTGCTGAAGGTCCGTGTCGGCACCACGCGCGATCTCGAACGGTTTCTCACCGACGCCATCAAGACCGTGGATGGCGTGGAGCGAACCGAGACGCTGATTACGCTGTCATCGGCGAAGGAAACCTGGAAGGTACGTCTCTAGGGCTCCGGCGATGCCGTGAGCGAGGCGCGCTGCGACAGCCCGATCCAGTTGCCGTCGGGATCGCGCGCCATCCAGCACCGTGTCGCCGCCAAGAACGCCATCGCGCGGAAGCCGATGCGATGGATCCCGAACATGCCCCCTGGCACCAGCACGACGCAATTGCCTCCGGCATCGACCACGGTCTCGGTGCGACGATATTGTCGCGAACGGTCAGCAGCTTGATATAGCCGGACCGCGGATTGTCGGGCAGCGGTTCATGAACCTCGCTGATTCAGGATCGAGCCGCACAGATCGTGGCGGTGCGGCTTGTAGCGCTCGCGCACTTTCCTGCAGGAATCCTATGACTTGGATTGGAGTCCGACGCAGACCCTACACCGCCTGTTGTGCAAGGAAGGCGGCGCGCCGCGCTGTGATGGTTTGTATCTGCGCATATAGCGGGTCATTTTTCATTACTTCGGCATTGAATTGGGCGCGCAATCTTTCCGGATCAATGGGATTGGCGTCGAATTGCAATTGCGTAATAGCAGTCGATGACTTGACCACTTTTCCACCGAGCAGTTCGGCAATTTTTTCCGCTCGGGCCTGTGCCAGATTTGGCCCATTCGTTCCGTTTATATCGTTGGGGATCCTGTCTCCAAGCAGCGTATCGATCTCGTTCGAGGTGCTCATAACCCCTTGGTTGTCAACAGTGGCCACGACTTTGCCGCCCACTTCCACGGTTGCGTATGGCTTCATTGCCGGGTGGTTTGCCAGATAGGCAGAATCAGCCGGCTTCGCGTTTGCCTCACCCATGGAAGCGGTCTGGAGCGCGTGCTCGAGGCCCGCCAAAAAGCCCTGATAAAGTTCTTCAGGAAGCTCGTAGACGTGCGTAGCATTAAGTGTCGCGTCGAGGCGTTTGGCTGTCACCTCTTTCCCTTGAAAAATGAACTTGATCTCTTTTGGCTCTGCAGCGGCGGACGACGATGCCGCACCCACTTCCTGCAGCGACAACAGGGCAGTATTGGTAGCATCGCTGAATGGGCTGGGAAGTTTTTGCCTGGTCGAGACGTTCGTTGCGATATCATTGTTTGAGGCTGCAGGCGCTGGATTACTATCCGTCGAAACAGCCTGCTTTGCGCTGGGTTTGGTAGCGGCGGTCAACCAAAAGGCATTTGTTGAAAGAGGCCCGATGCTCGACATTGGCTGCTCCATAGCTCATTATTTATGGAGCTTCCCTCGCAATAAGTGTGCCAGTAATAAAACCGCAGCTACACCACGTCCGGATACACGACCCGAGGCTGTCCTTCTGGTTGACGTGCCCGTTCGGAGCACCGCGACCGCAATGCCCGTCGCAGTGCTGCGCGCCGGTCTCTCCCCGCGTTTTGCCGATCCGATCGGGCATCGCCGCGGCGCGCTCGATGAGTGCGCATCGCGCCGTGTGGGTGACAATTTAACGTCAAACTGCGAACTCGCCTGAGCGACGACGAATTCCGGGCCACGGTATGCTGCCCATCTTTGCGCGACAACCATGCGCTGACGGCCCGGCTCCAAGCATTGCCTTGGCTTTGTCCGCCCCGTAGTTTGCGACCTGAGCAATCCCAAAGAACAATAAATTCCGGAGAGAAAACCTCATGGCACGCCTGAAGTTCGGAGCCTTTCTCGCCCCGCATCACCCGATCGGCGAGAATCCGCTGCTGCAATTCCGCCGCGACCTCGATTTCGTCGAGCAGATCGACGCACTCGGCTATGACGAGTTCTGGTGCGGCGAACATCACTCTTCGGGCTGGGAAATGATCGCCTCGCCGGAAATGTTCCTCGCCGCCGCGGGCGAACGCACCAAGCGCATCAAGCTCGGCACCGGCGTGGTCTCGCTGCCCTATCATCATCCCTACAACGTCGCGCAGCGCATGGTGCAACTCGACTGGATGACCGGCGGCCGCGCCATCTTCGGTTCCGGTCCGGGGGCGCTTGCCTCCGACGCCCACACGCTCGGCATCGATCCGATGACGCAACGCGACCGCCAGGACGAGGCGATCGCGATCATCCGCCGCCTGTTCAAGGGCGAGCGCGTCACCGCCAGGAGCGACTGGTTCAATATGCAGGACGCCGCGCTGCAGCTGTTGCCGCTGCAGGAAGACATGCCGTTCGTGGTGGCGTCGCAGATCTCTCCGTCGGGCATGACGCTTGCCGGCAAATACGGCATCGGCATCATCTCGCTCGGCTCGATGTCGACACAGGGCCTGATGTCGCTGGGGACGCAGTGGGGCTTTGCCGAGGATGCCGCGAAGAAGGCGGGCACGACAGTCAGCCGTTCCGACTGGCGCGTGCTGCTCTCCTGGCATATTGCCGAGACCCGCGAGCAGGCGGAGCGCGAGGCCGGCCACGGCCTGATGCGCTGGCACAATGAATATACCGTCCGCACGCTGCAGCGGCCGGGCGTCGAGCCGTTCAAGTCGCCTGAAGATGCGGTGGAGAAGACCGCAGGCGGCGAGAACGCCGCTTCCACCATCGGCACGCCCGACGATCTGGTAAAAACCATCAAGAACCTGCTGCAGGTATCGGGTGGCGTCGGCACCATTGTCGGCTTCGTGCACGACTGGGCCAACCCGGAAAACACCCGCCGGAGTTGGGACATGGTGGCGCGGTACGTGATCCCGGAGATCAACGGCTACATGACCAAGCTGCGCGAGTCGCAGAAATTCCTGATCGAGAACCGCGCGGTGTTCGAGCGCGCCGGCCAGGCCGTGATGGCCAAGATCATGGAAAACGACAAGGCTGCCGCCGCACTTGCCCATACCGGTCCCGGCCGGGTCGCGATTCCGACCATCAACGCGCCGGACCTGCAGAAGGAAGCGGCCAAGCGCAAGGCGTGAACTAGACGCCCAAACAACAATTGGTGAACGGCGCGGAGCAGTGTTCCGCGCCGTTTTTCGTGGGCGGGCAAAGAGTTGTTTACCGGTCGGGGCTATGTCCAATCCCGGCGCCCAGGCGCATTCAGGCCGCGACAAAGCCACTGACGCAGTGGATAATATCTGCGACTTCGAGACCCAACCGGAGCAATGGCCATGTCGATGCAGGGTATCGCTGCCCCCGCCTACAGCTTCACGCCGCCAAAACGCAATTCGCTGACGCATATTCCCGGTGACGAGGGCTGGCCCTTGATCGGCAAGACGCTGGAAGTGCTCGCCGACCCCAAAGGGCAGGTCGAACGACAGTCGAAGAAATACGGCCTCGTCTATCGCAGCCATCTGTTCGGCGAGACCAGCCTCGTGCTGCTCGGGCCCGATGCCAACGAGTTGGTGCTGTTCGACCAGGCCAAGCAGTTTTCCTCGACGCTCGGCTGGGGACGCATTCTCGGCCTGCTGTTTCCGCGCGGCCTGATGCTGCTCGATTTCGAGGAGCATCGCCTGCATCGGCGCGCGCTGTCTGTAGCTTTCAAATCCGGTCCGATGAAATCCTATCTGGGCGAACTCGACACCGGAATTGCCGCGCGCGTGGCGCAATGGAAGGCGCAGCCAGGGCCGATGGAGTTCTATCCGGCGATGAAGCAACTGACGCTCGACCTCGCGGCGACCTCGTTCCTCGGCGCCGGCATCGGGCCTGAAGTGGACGAAATCACCAATGCTTTTGTCGACATGGTCGCGGCCTCCGTTGCCGTGATCCGAAAACCCCTGCCCGGCACCGCGATGGCCCGTGGCGTCAGGGGACGCAAGCGCATTGTCGCCTATTTCTCCGAGCAAATCCCGCTGCGCCGCGCCAGGGGCGGCGGCGACGATCTGTTCTCGCAGCTTTGCCATGCCACCCACGAGAACGGCGTGTTGCTGTCGACCCAGGACATCGTCGACCACATGAGTT
>DAIMKE010000076.1:0-12071 GCA_036721875.1 Bradyrhizobium sp.
CAGTGATCCAGGCCCAGGACCGGATCTCGGCATTGGGCGCACAGACGGTTGCGATCATGCCGGAGACGCAGACCTATGCCGAGAAATTCAAGTCCGAATCCAACGCGCCGTTCCCGGTGCTGACCGACCTCGACAACGGCTACGCATTGTCGCTCAACCTTGCGATCTGGCTCGGCACCGAAATCCAGCGGCTGCTGTCATACCAGGACATGGCGAGTTTTCACGGCAATGACGGCTGGGTGCTGCCCATCCCAGCTACCTTCGTGGTCGGCCGCGACGGTCTGGTCAAGGCCCGCTTCGTCGATCCCGATTTCCGCAAGCGCATGGAAATCGATGACCTGATCGCCGCGCTGAAGAGCGCCGGCGAGGAGCGCTGACGGCGCCGGCGCTTCATCCGCTCAGGTGTTGGCGACCTTTCCGACAACTTTCTGCCAGTCGGCGCCGCGGAGCATGCGCATCACCGCGGCCGCCACCGCTGTCCTTTCGCGCCCGGCAACGCCGTAGAGATTCACCGTTCGCCGCGCGTCCAGTCCCTCGACCGTGGCGCGCTTGAGCGTCGGCGGCATCAAGGCGGTGTCCGGCACCACCGCGACGCCGATATCGGCCTCCAGCAGTTCGATCAGATCGCGTTCCGAGGCAATCTCATGGCTACGGTCGACATCGAGCCCATGCTCGCGAAGCGAGCCGTTCACGCGTGCTGCATGCTCGCAGTAGCTCCGCGACAGCAATTGCTCGGCGCGAAGGTCGTCGAAATCGATTTTCACGCGCGCGGCCAGCGCATGGTTGCGGTTGACGACGAGCTGAAAGTTCTCGGTGAACAGCGGCCAGGTATCGAGCCGGTCCCATTCTTCGCTGATTTCGGCGGCGATGCCGAGTTCGGCTTCGCCCTTCTTGAGAAACTCCGCGACTTCACGGCTGTTACCGCGCAGAAAGCGAAACTCCAGACGATTGAACAACCGCTTGATTTGATCAAGATAGGGGATCAGCAGCGACAGGTCGACGGAATGGGTCAGCGCGATCCGCAGCGCGCCTACTTCGCCGCTCTTGAAAGACGAGGCCAGTTCGCGCGCGCCGGTTGCTGCCTCATAGCATTGCCGTAGCAGCGGATGCATGCGCTGGCCAAGTTCGGTCAGCTGCGCGGCCGGACGCTCGCGGCGGAACAGGTCGCCACCGAGTTCGGCTTCCAGTTGCTTGATGGCCCGCGTCAGCGAGGGTTGCGTGACGTTGCACTCGTCGGCGGCGCGCGTGAAGTTGAGTACGCGCGCGACCGCAAGGAAGTAGCGGACCTGATGCATCTCCATGGCCGTGCCCCGGTCTGTGGTGCCGGGAACTTAGCCGATCGCCATTCCCGATGACACCATAACCGCCATAGCGCCGGCGTATGGTTTTGGAAGCCAATCGGCATTTCCTCAATGCCCGCCGGCGGTGCAGGTTGGGGTGCAAGTCGTCTCGTTAAGCGGCTGACCAACCACACGAAAGGACGGCCATGAAGTTGGAGCTCAAGGCCCGGGACGCTGCGGCTCTGCGGCCGCTGACAGGCAAGGTTTCGCTGGTGACAGGGTCGACCAGCGGCATCGGACTCGGAATAGCCCGCGCGCTGGCCGAGGCCGGTTCGGCCGTGGTCCTGAACGGACTGGGTGTGCCGGCCGAGATCGCCAAGACCCGGGACCGGATGGAAGCCGATTTTGGCGTCAAGGTCAGCTATTCCGCGGCAGACATGACGAACGAGGGTGCGATCGCCGAGATGATCGCGGCGACGGTCGCGGAGCACGGTCGGCTCGATGTGCTCGTCAACAACGCCGGCATCCAGCATGTCGCGCCGCTGGAGCAATTTCCGGTCGAGAAATGGAACGCGATCCTGTCGATCAACCTGTCGTCGGCATTTCACACCACGCGGCTGGCGTTGCCGGCGATGCGTAGTCGCAAGTTCGGGCGGATCATCAACATTGCTTCCGCACACGGGCTGGTCGCTTCGCCGTTCAAGGCGGCCTATGTCGCAGCCAAGCACGGCATGGTCGGCCTGACCAAGGTCACCGCACTCGAGACTGCCGAGGACGGCATCACCTGCAACGCGATCTGCCCGGGTTACGTCTACACGCCGCTGGTCGAGGCGCAGATCGACGGCCAGGCCAGGGCGCACGGCATTTCACGCGAAAGGGTCATCCGCGACGTCTTGCTGGCACAGCAGCCGAACAAGCATTTTGCCAGTGTCGAGGAGTTGGGCGCCCTGACCGTATTTCTTGCGGCCGACGCGGCAGCTTCGATCACCGGCATTGCGCTGCCGGTCGATGGCGGCTGGACCGCGCATTGAACCCGATATGAGCCGGGCCAACGAAACAGGGAGCGTGACATGAGCGATGTGAAGACCAGCCATTCCGCACCGACCTTGCGGTCTCCGGGACGGTCCGAGCCGGGACAGGTTGTGCTGGTGTTGCAGGGCGGTGGCGCGCTCGGCTCCTATCAGGCCGGCGTCTATCAGGCACTGCATGAGGCCGGGATCGAGCCGGACTGGATCATCGGCACTTCAATCGGCGCTATCAACGCCAGCTTGATCGCCGGCAATTTGCCGCAGAACCGGCTGCCGCGCTTGCGCGAGTTCTGGAAAAGGATGGAGCAGAATCCGGTTTGGAGCTTTCGCGACATATTTCCGGGCTTCAATGAAAAGTTGTCCTACTGGTCGACGGTGACCCACGGCATTCCCGGCTTCTTCAGGCCCAACCCGCTCGCCCACGCCGGTGACAGCTATCCGCTCGGTGCCGACAACGCTGGCTATTACTCGACCGCGCCGCTGGAGCGGACCCTGAGCGAACTGGTGGACTTCAATCTGGTCAACGAGTGCAGCCCGCGCCTGACGGTGGGGGCCGCGCATGTCCGCACCAGCCAGATGCATTATTTTGACAGCCGCGACGGGGAGCTTGGCGTCAAGCACATCATGGCGTCAGGCGCGCTGCCGCCGGCTTTCCCAGCGGTGCGCATCGACGGCGACCTCTATTGGGACGGCGGCATTCTGTCGAACACACCGACGGAAGCCGTATTCGATGACAATCCGCGGAAGAACTCGTTGATCTTCGCCGTGCATCTGTGGAATCCGTCCGGTGCCGAGCCGACCACGATGGCGGAGGTGCTGAACCGGCACAAGGACGTGCAGTATTCGAGCCGGATTGCCAGCCAGATCGCCCGCCAGCAGCAGGCCCATCGCCTGCGCCATGTCATCAACCAGCTTGCGGCGCGCTTGCCGGAGTCCGAACGCAACAGCGAGGCGGTGAGGGAACTCGCTGGCTACGGTTGCCCGACGCGGATGCACGTCGTGCGGCTGCTGGCCCCGCAGCTCAGCCGCGAGGACCACACCAAGGACATCGATTTCAGCCCGTCTGGCATCATGCAGCGCTGGGATGCCGGCTATCTCCACACCAGGGCGGTATTGGACAGAAAACCCTGGGTCGGTGAGTTCGATCCGCTCTCGGGCGTCATTCTCCATGAGCAAATTGAGGTCATGCCCGAGGCGGCAGAATGATCGCAGTCACGCGCCGATCGACGGCGCGACCGTCTTCCGGTAGAGCGCGGTGTAGCAGGCGGCCGAAAGATCCCAGCTGAAGGATCGCGCCATCGCACTGCGCCGCATCGCGTCGAGCCGGTCCTTGGCACCGAAGGCTTCGAACGCACGCCGGATACCGCCAAGGAAGGACTCGGCCGACGGCTGTGAAAACAGGAATCCGGTTTCGCCGTCCTTTATGGTCTCCGCCAGTCCGCCGGTCTGGTGACCGATCGGCAGCGATCCAAACCGCTGCGCATACATCTGGCTCAGCCCGCACGGTTCGAACCGCGACGGCATCAGCGTAAAGTCGCTGCCGGCGAAAATTCGCCGTGCCTGTCCGTCATTGAAGCCGATGGTAACCCCAATCGCATCCGGCCTGCGGCGATGCGCATCGACCAGCGCCTGTTCGATCTGCGGCTCGCCGCTGCCGGTCACCACGATCTGCCCGCCGGCCGCGATGATCTCGTCGGCGGCGGACAGCACGAGATCGACGCCTTTCTGGTGTACCAGACGGGCGACCAGCCCGAAAATCGGTCCGCGCGACAACGCCAGGCCAAACTGCTTGCGGACGTAATCGGTGTTGGCCTGCTTGCCCTCCCAATCACCGGCGCCGAACGTCTGCGCCAGTTGCGCGCAGGCGCGGGGATCCCAGCTTTCGTCGATGCCGTTGAGAATGCCGGTCAGTTGCGCGGCGTTGGAACGCAGCCGAAGGAGGCCTTCGAGCCCGCAGCCCAGTTCGCGCGTCGTGATCTCCCTGGCGTAGGTCGAACTGACGGTGGTCAAATGCGAGGCGTAGACGATGCCGCCCTTGAGGAACGAGAGCTTGTCGTAGAATTCGAGCCCGTCGATGTGGAAGGAGCTCTCGGGGGCGCCGATCCGCCGCAGCGAGTCGCGCGGAAACAGCCCCTGGTAGGCGAGGTTGTGGATGGTCAGGATCGAGGGGATATTCGCACCCTTCCAGGCCAGGTAGGCGGGTGTCAGCGCGGCCTGCCAGTCATTGGCGTGAACGAGGTCCGCTGCCCAATTAATGTCCAGCGTGCCCATGGCGAGTTCGGCGGCGGCGGATGCGAAACGTCCGAAGCGAACGTCATTGTCCGGCCAATCGCGGCCGGATTCGTCGCCGTAGGGATTGCCCGGCCGCTCGTACAAATGCGGGCACAGCAGGACGTAGACCGGCAGGCCGTCGCGGGTCGACGCCCGCCCCAATGAGCACGCCGGCATCTCCGCCAGGGCGTCACATTTTCCAACGATTTCAATATGGGAAAGCTGCTCGACGACGTCCCGATAGCCCGGCAGCATGATGCGGACATCAACCCACGGGCGAAGCGCTCGGGGCAGGGCGGCGGAAACGGCGGCAAGACCGCCCACTCGAACAAAGTCGTCGATCTCCGTGGTGACGAACAGGACCTTCAAAGAAATGCCCTCGACCAGCCTTGAGAAGGTCTGATGCAAGAAAGGGTCCAGTTTGCCCGGCGGTAGTGCGGCCTTCGCCAACAGTTCCCCACGCGTGAGTCTTTCCCGCCGTGGCGGCCCCATCTAGGGTGCGCGCCGTACTGTGAAAACGAAGCCGAAAGGCCGAAGGAGTTTTGAGAGAGATGACCATAGCCGGTAACGATGAGAGGAATTTGACAGGCAGCTTCGCGGGCCTGCGTGTCCTCGATTTTTCGACCACGATCGCCGGGCCGCATTGCACGCGGATGCTGGCCGACATGGGAGCGGAGGTCATCAAGATCGAAACCGAGGAAGGCGAGACGATGCGGACCCGTCCGCCGGTCCGGAATAACTGCTCAACTGCCTTCGGCCAGCTCAACGTCGGCAAGAACAGCCTGGTTCTGGATCTGAAATCGCCCAAGGGGGCCGAAGCCGTTCGCCGGCTGGTTGCGACAGCGGACGTGCTGGTCGAGAATTTTCGTCCCGGTGTGATGCGGCGCCTGAAGCTCGACTACGCCTCGCTGCAGGAACTGAACCCAAAACTGATCTATTGCTCGATCTCCGGATATGGCCAGACCGGACCGTCGGCGGAACTGCCGGCCTATGCGCCGGTGATTCATGCGGCCTCCGGCTATGAGATGGCGCATCTGGCCTATCAGCCCGGGCGCAGCCGGCCGGACTATTGCGGCATCTATCACGCCGACGTCCTCACCGGCGTCTACGCATTCGGCGCGGTTTCGGCGGCGCTCTATCAGCGCGCGGCAAGCGGGCAGGGCCAGCATATCGACGTCTCGATGCTGGAATCGATGTTGAGCTTGACCTTGAACGAACTGCAATGGTCGCAATTCGAGGTGAAGCCGACGCAGCGGCCGATGTTCGGCCCGATCGAGACGACGGATGGCTATGTGATGGTTGCGATCGCCAGCGAGAAGACTTTCCAGAGCCTGATGAAGGTCATCGGTCATCCCGAGTGGGTGAGCGATCCGCGCTTTGCCAAATATGCCGATCGCCGCGAAAACTGGGCGGGCCTGATGGAAGGCGTCGAGGCGTGGTCGCGTGCGGTGACGACAGAGCAATGCCTTGCGGCGCTCAATGAGCACGGCGTTCCCTCGTCGGCCTACCGCACCGTGGCCGAGGCGCTGCGTGATCCACAGATCGCCCATCGCGGTGCGATGGCCGATGTTGAAGACGGCGGCGGCAGCTTCAAGGTTCTCAACCTGCCGTTCCGGATGTCCGGCGCCAGGGTATCGGCGGCGCGGCGGATGTCGACGCTCGGCGAGCACACGCGGGCCTACCTCGAGGAAACCGGGTTGTCGGAAGACGAAATCGCGTCCTTTTCCAGCAAGGCGAAGGCCCGGGGCTGAAGGCTGTCCGGACCGCCAAAGTGTTAATCCTGCGGCTTTTCATCCGCCGCTTGTGAACGGCCTTGCCCGGGACGGCGTTTCCGGACATCTTGCGAGCCGGACATCGACGATCCGGAATGCCGGACGGACGACACAGGGGAGGGAACATAATGAAAGCGGCGATCCGTTCGAGCGCGCTTGCGCGAATATTTCTTGTGGCGGGATTTGGTGTGGCCTTGTCGGCGATACCCGCCAGCGCGCAGAAGGCGGGCGGCAGCATTGCCGTCGGTCTCGAAATCGATATCCCCGGCTTCGATCCGCTGAAGGTCGGCGTTTACGACGCGGCGGTGCTGACCGCTTCATCCGCAATCTTCGATACGCTGACCTACCTCGACGCCAACGCCAAGCCGCAGCCCAAGCTCGCTCTGTCCTGGTCCAGTTCGGAGGACTTCAAGACTTGGACTTTCAAGCTGCGTCCCGGAGTCAAGTTCCACGATGGCACGCCGTTCAACGCCGAGGCCTACAAGGCGAATTTCGACAGGCAGAAAGATCCTGCCAACAAGTGCCGGTGCGCCTTCTATATCTCCAACGTCAAGGACGTTCAGGCTCCCGACGAACTGACGTTGATCTATAATCTAAAAGACCCGTCCGTGAACTATCCTTCGCTGGTTTCCTTCGCGAGCGTAAGTGCCGCGGTTCACTCTCCGACGGCCTGGAAGACCAAGGGCGACGAGTACAACCGCAATCCCGTCGGCACCGGTCCCTACATTCTGAAATCCTGGACTGCCGGCGATCGCATGATCTTGGAGAAGAACCCAGACTATTGGGACAAGGACAAGGTCTATTTCGACCGCATCACGCTGAAGCCGCTGCCTGACGCGCAGTCGCGCTTCGCGAGCCTGCAATCGGGTGAGGTCGACCTGATCTGGGATGACGAATTCAGCGCCGACAATATCCAGAAGGCGCAAAAAGATTCCAAGCTGACCGTGCACACCTATGCCGGGTCCGGCGCGCAGGTTTATGCCTTCAATACCAAGACGCCGCCGTTCGACGACGTGCGCGTGCGGCAGGCGCTTGTCATGGCACTCGACCGCAAGAAGATGTCGCAGGCAATCACCAATGGCCTTTCGCGTCCGGCTAGCAATCCCTATGGCGACGGCTCCTGGGTCAAGTGCAAGGACGACGGCGCATTGCCTGAGGACCTTGAGAAGGCGAAGGCGCTGATCAAGGACTATGGCAAGCCGGTCGAGTTCAAGATGCTCGTCACTGCAACCCCGCGTGGTCGCACTGTCGGTCAGGTGCTGCAGCAGTTCTGGAAGCGGGCCGGCGCCAATATGGAGATCGAGCAGGTCGATCAGGCCACCATCCCGCCGCGCGCCTTCATGCGCCAGTTCCAGATGACGCCCTGGCGTATCGTCGATCTCGCCGATCCCGATATTCAGATGTACTCTAACTTCAGGACTGGAAGTCCGTTGGCACTCGCCAACTACTCCAACCCGGAACTCGACAAGCTGCTCGATCACGCCCGCACCACGGCAGATACCGGCCAGCGCATCGAGGACTATTGCGCGATCACCCGCCTGATCAACAAGGAGGCGATCTGGTTCTGGACCTTCCAGAACACCTACTACGCGATATCGAGCGCGAAAGTGAAGGGACTGCCCAAGATGTATAGCGGGGTGATCGACGTATCGCGCGCCTGGAAGGAATAGCCACCTATGGCTTTCTTTGTCGCACGCCGGCTCCTGTATCTGGTGCCGGTGCTGATCGCGGTTTCGCTGCTGACGTTCTCCATCGCATCGCTGCTGCCGGGCGATCTCGCCTACACCATCCTTGGCGACCAGGCGACGCCGGAGAACGTAGCGGCGTTGCGGGCCGACATGGGGTTGGACCAGCCGATCTGGTGGCGCTATCTGAGCTGGCTCGGCAATGTGATGCAGGGCGATTTCGGCCGCTCGTTCCGTACCGGCCAGACGGTGCTGCAGGCAGTAGCCGAACGGCTGCCGGTATCCATCGAACTGATGCTGCTGGCCCAGATCGGTGCGCTGTCGATCGGGGTTCCGCTGGCGATCATTTGCGCTGCGCGTAGCGGTGGTCCATTCGACCGCTTCATGACCGGCACGGCGTTTGGCATGCTGTCGGTCCCGACCTTTCTGTCGGCCATCCTGCTGATCTATATTTTCGCAGTCGAACTGCGCTGGCTGCCGGCGACCGGTTACGTGCCGTTCGGCCGCAAACCTTCGCTTCATGGTGCTGCCGGCGCTGACGCTGGCACTCGCCGAGTGGCCTGGGATCATGCGCGTGCTGCGATCCGACATGATCGCGACGCTGCAGGAAGACTATATCGCACTGGCCAAGGCCAAGGGCCTGAAGGCTTCGCGCATTCTGTTCGTGCACGCGCTGAAGCCGTCGTCGCTGACGCTGGTAACGATCACGGGTATCAATATCGGGCGGTTGATCGGCGGCGCGGTCATCGTCGAACAGATCTTCGCGCTTCCTGGGATCGGCCGGCTGCTGATCGGTGCGATTCTCACGCGCGACCTCATCATCCTGCAGGGGGTCGTGCTGCTGGTCGGCGCCGGCTTCGTCATCATGAACTTCCTCGTCGATTTGCTCTACGCCGTTCTCGATCCCAGGATTCGCCATGGCCACGCTTGAACTCGACGTTGCCGAGGAGGCCGTAACGCAGCCTGCGCGCAAGGGCCGGCGGCTCGGCATTCTGTTCTGGGGGGCTATCGGCTGGCTGGTCTTCGTGTTCGCGGTGGCGATCTTTGCGCCTGTGCTGCCGTTGCCGAGCCCGACCGACATGGACATGCTGGAACGGCGGGCGCCGTTTTCGGCGGAGCATTGGCTCGGCACCGATGGACTCGGCCGCGACGAATTTTCGCGACTGATATATGGGGCGCGGATATCGCTGGTCGTCGGCGTGTGCGCCCCGGTCATCGGGCTCGTCATCGGTGGCGCGCTCGGCATGCTTGCCGGCTACTTCCGCGGCCGGTTCGAGTCGATGGTGGTCGGCAGCATGGACGTCTTGCTGGCATTTCCGCCCTTGATCCTGGCGCTGGCCGTGACCGCCTATCTTGGCCAGTCGATTTTCAATCTCACCCTGATCCTTGGCGTGCTGAGCGTTCCGGCTTTCATGCGGGTGGCGCGGGCATCGACGCTGACGTTGGCGCGGCGTGAATTTGTGATCGCGGCCCAGGCGCTGGGGGCAACGCATGCGCGCATCCTGCTGCGCGAATTGTTGCCCAACGTCATGCTGCCGCTGGCGGCCTTCTTCCTGCTCGGTGTCGCCGTCATCATCGTGGTGGAAGGCGCGTTGTCGTTCCTTGGCCTCGGCGTGCCGCCGCCGATCTCGAGCTGGGGCAGCATGATCGGGGAGGGGCGCGAGAGCCGCGATGTGGCGCCGCCGCTTGCCTTCATGCCGGCAGCGGCAATGTTTCTGACCGTGCTTTCCTTCAACCTTGTCGGCGACACCTTGCGGGCGCTGACCGATCCACGGCAGGGCGCGCTGTGACCGGGAACACCCTGCTTTCCGTCGAGGATGTCTCCGTCGAGTTGCCGACGCCGCGCGGCAATCTGCGTGCGGTGGACCATGTCGATCTCACTGTCGGCGCAGGCCAGACGCTCGGCGTCGTTGGCGAATCCGGCTGCGGCAAGACCATGCTGTCGCGGGCCATCCTGCAATTGCTGCCGAAGAAGGCAAAGCTCACCGGCCGCGTGATGTTCGATGGTCAGAACCTGCTCCAGCTTTCGCCGGAGAAGCTGCGCAAGCTGCGCGGGCGGTCGCTGGCGGTCGTGTTCCAGGATCCGATGACGTCGCTCAACCCGGTGCTGACGATCGGCACCCAGTTGATCGAAACGCTGAAGGAACATCTCGAACTCGACGAGGCCACCGCCGTCAAGCGCAGCGTCGAATTGCTCGCCGCGGTCGGCATTCCCGCGCCCGAGCAGAGATTGGCGCAATATCCGCATCAGCTCTCCGGCGGGATGCGGCAGCGGGTCGCGATCGCAATCGCGCTGTCGTGCGAACCGAAGCTCCTGATCGCCGATGAGCCGACGACCGCGCTCGACGTGACGATCCAGGCGCAGATTCTCGACCTCCTGGCGCGCGAGCAGCGCCGGCGGCACATGGCGATGATCATCATCACCCACGACCTCGGCGTCGTTGCCGGCCGTACCGACGAAGTCGCGGTGATGTATGCCGGCCGCGTGGTCGAGCGGGCGCCGACACCTGCGCTGTTCAAGAAAATGAGGATGCCCTATACCGAAGCGCTGCTCGCCGCGCTTCCGAAACTCGATGCTGCGCCGCATACGCCGCTGCCGGCGATATCGGGGCGTCCACCCGATCCGACGCGGCCGCTGAAGGGATGCTCGTTCTCGCCGCGCTGCCGCTATGCGGTGGCCCGCTGCCATACCGAGAAGCCCGCGCTGGCGCAGGCGGAGTCACGGGAGCACCAGTTCGCCTGCTTCCACCCGATCGAAGTCCATGCCGGTGCCGGCGCATGATGCTGCAAGTCTCACCATCCGCTCTGCCATCAGCCTCGAGCGAACCGCTGCTCGAGGTCAATGAACTCGTCGTCGAATATCCTGTCGGTGCCAAGACGGTTCACGCGGTGTCCGGCGTCAACCTGCAGATCGCCCGCGGCGAAACGCTCGGCCTGGTCGGCGAGTCCGGTTGCGGTAAATCGACGCTCGGTCGCGCAGTGTTACAACTGCGCCGGCCGACATCGGGACAGGTGGTGTTCGATGGCCACGATCTCACCGCGATGCACGGCGACGCGCTGCGGCTGATGCGCCGCCGCGTGCAGCTGATCTTCCAGGACCCGATTGCATCGCTGAACCCGCGCCGCAAGATCGGCGACATCGTTGCCGAGCCGCTGGTGATCGCGGGCGTCAAGGATCCAATCAAGCGCAAGGAGCTTGTCTGCGAGGTGCTCACCGCCGTTGGTCTGGACCCTAATCTGGTGATCGGACGGCTGCCGCACGAGTTCTCCGGCGGGCAATGCCAGCGCATCTGCATTGCGCGTGCGCTCATTCTGAATCCGGAATTCATCGTCTGCGACGAGCCGGTCTCGGCGCTGGACGTTTCCATCCGCGCCCAGATCCTCAATTTGCTGGAGGAGATGAAGGCGCGCTTCGGATTGACGCTGTTGTTCATCGCACACGATCTCGCCGTGGTGAAAGCCGTGAGCGACCGCGTCGCGGTGATGTATCTGGGCCGCTTGTGCGAAGTCGGTCCCTCAGAACAACTGTTTGCGAGCCCGGCGCATCCCTATACCGCGCTGTTGATCGAGGCGATCCCGATGCCCGATCCGGATGTCCGTCCGACCGAAACCGTGCCGGTGGGCGAGCCGCCGTCCCCGATTTCGCCACCATCCGGCTGCCGCCGGGCGGATCAGCGATGCAGCGACGAGATGCCGGAATTGCGAACGGTGGCGCCCGGCCAATTCGTGGCTTGCCATCACCCCCTGATCTGAATACCGGGAGGCGGCCGCCCGCGTTTGTCTCGCTACGGCAGACGTGGCAATGTCCGCCCTCAAATGCGCTCAAGAACAAGAATGACGGGAGAGATGCGATGAAGAGTTTCCAGGTTGCCGAGTTCAACGCCCCGCTCAAGGAAGTAGATCAGGAGACGCCGCAGCCGACGGGTACGCAGGTGCTGATCAAGGTGAAGGCAGCCGGCGTCTGTCACAGCGACCTTCACATCTGGGAAGGCGGCTACGATCTCGGCCACGGCCGCAAGCCGCTGTCGCTGAAGG
>DAIMKE010000077.1:0-11974 GCA_036721875.1 Bradyrhizobium sp.
AGCCGTACAAGCCGGCGAAATGGGAGCAGGTCCCCACGGGGCTCAAGGATGCCGACGGCTCCTGGACGACGATACACTCCGGCACACTCGGCCTGTTCGTGAACAAGGACGCGCTCGGCGGCAAGCCGGTGCCGGCTTGTTGGAAGGATCTCCTGAAGCCCGACTACAAGGGGATGGTCGGCTATCTCGATCCGTCGTCGGCCGCGGTCGGATATGTCGGCGCGGTCGCGATCAACCTTGCGCTTGGTGGCTCCGAGGCAAATTTCGATCCTGCGATCGGCTTCTTCAAGAACCTGCGGAAGAACGATCCAATCGTTCCCAAGCAAACGTCGTACGCCCGCGTGGTTTCCGGGGAGTTGCCCATTTTGCTCGACTATGATTTCAATGCTTATCGCGCCAAGTATTCCGAAAAAGGAAACTTCGAGTTCGTGATCCCTTGTGAGGGGTCCGTGGTGTTTCCTTACGTCGTTGGTCTCGTCAAGAATGCCCCCAACAAGGACAAGGCCAAGAAGGTGTTGGACTATCTCTTGTCAGACAAGGGGCAGGCGATCTGGACCAACGCCTATCTGCGCCCGTCGCGGCCGATCGAACTGCCTGAGGCCGTGAAGAAGAAATTCCTGCCCGACAGCGATTATGCCCGCGCGAAGAGCGTCGACTGGGGCCAGATGGAAAACGTGCAAAAGGGCTTTGTTGACCGCTATCTCGCCGAGGTCCGCTGAGGCAATATGGTGTCCTTGCGGGGCACTATCTCCTGATGTCAAACAAGTCCTTCGTCTGGTTATGCCTGTTGCCGCTCGCGGTGGTGACGGTCGCATTCTTCATGCTGCCGATGGTGCGACTGGTCGTGACCGGGGCGGACGGGCCGCAGGGCTTCGCAGGCTATCTGGCAATCCTGATCGAGCCGCGCTATCGGGCGACCCTGATCAACACCGTCCTTCTTGCCGCCGCGACCACCATCGTGACGCTCGTTGTAGCGACCATCGCTGGAATGTTTCTGCAGCGGCATCGTTTTCCAGGCCGCGCCGTTCTGATCGCGATGTTGACCTTTCCGTTGGCGTTTCCCGGCGTGGTAGTCGGCTTCATGATTATTCTCCTCGCCGGGCGTCAGGGTCTGATCGGCGATCTTTCCAACCGGTTGCTTGGCGAGAAGTTCGTGTTCGCGTATTCGATCTACGGGCTGTTTCTTGGCTACCTGTACTTCTCGATTCCCCGCGTCATTCTGACCATCATGGCGGCTGTGCAGAAGCTGGATGTCGGTCTGGAGGAAGCCGCGCGTTCGCTCGGCGCAAGCCCATGGGCGGTGCAGCGTGATGTCGTGTTGCCAGCGCTGGCGCCGGCCTTCGTTGCCTCCGGAGCGATTGCCTTCGCGACCGCGATGGGGGCGTTCGGTACCGCGTTTACGCTGGCAACGAATATCGATGTGCTGCCGATGCTGATCTATACCGAGTTCACGCTGGCTGCTGATTTCGCCACCGCCGCCGCTCTGTCGGTTGGTCTTGGTATCATCACCTGGTTCATCCTTGCACTTGCCCGTTCCTTCAGCGGAAGCGCCGTCGCGGCGGCCGGGTGAGGCGATGCGCGATCGCCTTATCTTCTCCGGTCAACTCATCTTCACGCTTTTCGTCGCCGCATTCCTGGTGGTGCCTGCGATTCTATCGATTTCCGCCGGCGTCACCGTGAATTATTTCCGGGGCATTCAGTCCGGCGTGACCCTGCAATGGGTCAGACAGGTGTGGGAGCTCTATGCAGGCACCATCCTGCGGTCATTCGTGGTCGCGTTTGCGACCCTGGCAGTGACGCTCGCTGCCGGGGTCCCGGCCGCGTATGCGCTGCACGTAAGGGGAGGGCGCCTGTCGCGGGTTATCGAGGAGATCATCACCTTGCCGTTGGCAGTCCCGGGGCTGGCGATTGCGCTCGCATTGCTTCTGACCTATGGCGGCTTTGGCGACTTCCGCCGCTCCTGGCTCTTCATCCTCGTGGGCCATGTTGTCTTCACCATGCCGTTCATGGTGCGATCGGTGATGGCCGTGTTCGCGACCATCGATATCAAGACGCTGGACGAGGGCGCGGCGTCGCTTGGCGCATCACCATGGCGCCGCTTCATTGACGTGATCGTTCCGAACGCCGTGCCGGGGGTGCTCGCAGGCAGCCTGATGGTGGTGACGTTGTCGTTGGGCGAGTTCAATCTGACCTGGATGCTGCATACGCCGCTTACCAAGACGCTGCCGATCGGGCTCGCCGATAGCTATGCCTCGATGCGGTTGGAAGTTGCTTCAGCTTATACTTTGATCTTCTTCGTAATGATCATTCCACTGCTGATTGCCATGCAGCTGTTCGCCGAGAGGGAATCGAAGAAATGAGTGCGCAGGCCGGACATGGTGCCTCGGTACGCATCGAGGCCTGCGGCAAGACGTTCGCCGACGGAACCCGCGCGCTCGAAGCCGCGACGCTCGATATCGCGCGAGGCGAGACGCTGGTGTTGCTAGGTCCCTCCGGCTGCGGCAAGACCACCATGCTGCGCATCATCGCCGGTCTCGAATTGCCCGATGCAGGCGGCAAGGTGCTGTTCGACGGCAAGGACATGACGCCGGTGCCGATCGAGCGGCGCAACGTCGGCATGGTGTTCCAGTCCTACGCGCTTTTTCCCAACATGAGCGTGTCGGACAACATCGGCTATGGACTGAAAATTAGAGGCGTGCCGGCCAAGGAGCGCGCGGCGCGCATTGCCGAACTGGTCGAGCTCACCAATATTTCCGGGTTGGAGAACCGCCGCATTGACCAGCTTTCCGGCGGCCAGCGTCAACGTGTGGCGCTGGCGCGCGCCGTCGCGGTACGACCGGGCATTCTCCTGCTCGACGAGCCGCTGACCGCACTCGATGCAGCCCTGCGTGACCGGTTGCGAGGTGAACTCAATCGCCTGCTTCGCGCATTGGGCATCACCACGATCTACGTGACGCACGACCAGTCTGAAGCCATGGAACTCGGCGATCGTATCGTCGTCATGCAGAAGGGGACGATTGCCCAGATCGGGACGCCGCGCGAGATCTACTTCACGCCGAGAAGCCGCTTTGTCGCCGAGTTCATCGGTGCTGCGAATATCGTCGAGTCCGCGGTCGAGAATGGATATCTTGTTTTGCCCGGCGGACGGCAGCCGATTGGTGACGTCGTAAATCGGGCGGCCGCAGTGGCGATGATCCGCCCCGAAACCATCCGGGTCACGCCAGACGGCAGCGCGCCGCTTTCGGGCATCGTCGACAGCGTGAGCTTCATTGGTGACCGGCAACGGTTGCTCGTCAGCGGCGTATCCAACAGGTTGCTCACCGTCGATGCGCCGAATACGGTTCAAGCCAGGTCCGGTGAGCGGGTGGGGTTATTGATTTCGCCGGACGCTGTCCGTCTGTTGCCACCCGAGAACTGAGAAGACCTATGTCGTCAAGGCCGGTTCATATTGCCCAAATTTCCGATCTGCATATCAAGGCACCGGGATCGCTGGCCTACGGCCGGGTCGATACCGCCAAGGCGCTCGAACACTGCGTTACAGTCTTGAACGAGTTCGACCCTGCACCCGACTTTGTGGTGATCTCCGGGGATCTCGCGGACACGCCGACCTCTGAGGAATACCAGCACCTCGAGAGGCTGCTGGCGCCGCTCAAGCTTCCTTTCGCCAGCGTTCCAGGCAATCACGATTCGCGCGAACTGATGCGTACCGCGTATCCTTCCTCTTCCTATGCGTCCGCATCCGGGCCGCTCAACCAGAAGATCGAAGTCAACGGGCTTGATCTCATGTTGCTGGATTCCAGCGTGCACGGAAAGCCGCATGGCGAACTGGAAGAGGGCACGCTGCAGTGGCTCGATGCGATGCTGGCCGCCTCGCGCGACCGGCCGGCGCTGTTGTTCCTGCATCATCCGCCGTTCAAGACCGGCATCTGGCACATGGATCGCCAGAATCTGCTGAATGCAAGTGAGTTCGCACCCATCCTGCGACGTCATCCGCGCGTACAATTGGTCGCTACCGGCCATGTTCACCGCGCTGCGCTCACGTTGTTTGCGGGCGTACCGACCACGATTTGCCCGGCCCCGAATCACGCGGTCGATCTCGATCTGGCTGAACTGCGCGAGCCTTCGTTCAAGGTAGAGCCGCCGGCGTTCCACCTCCACAGCTGGTTTCCGGGTCAGGGGTTTGGTACTATCGTTACCCATCAGGTCCCGATCGGTAGCTTCGACGGCCCGCACCCGTTTTTCGGACCGGATGGAAAACTGCTTTAGGACGCCGCGGAGCTTGCCATAATGGCGGGTTGCGAGGAGGTCGGGCAGTGACCTTGCAGGCCGTTTGCAAGTGTGGGGAGCTCGAGCGCAGTCGTTCCCAAAAGATAGTGGGGGCGATCACGCAAGCCTGCCACGCATGGGAGGATGTGTCTGGTTTTGCATCCTCTAGGCGGTTGGTGAGATTTGTACTACCACAGGGTCAATCACCGATGGGCCAGCCACGGCTGCTATCGTATTGATCGGCGGACGGATGTTGCTGGCAGTTGGCTACAGGGCTGACTGGCCAAATTGTGCTTAAGCAGGTTCCTCGACCATTTCCTGTGGCCACCAAAAGGACGAGGTTGGATGCTTTCCGGTTGAAAAGGGGACCGGCGTTGATTACGGAAGGGCTGTATCCTCGGTAATGTCCCCTGGAGTTTGACTGTCGTGCCTCAACAAAGGACGGGTGAAGCTCACGGATTCTCGAGCAGCAAGCTGTCGGTCTTGCGAAAGCATCCGTATTTTGCCGACCTCGAGCCTGAGGCATTCGACCAGCTCTGCCGCTATGCCAAGCATTCCACCCTGAAGCGGGGAGCCACGATATTCTCCAAAGGTGATCCGGGTATTAGCCTGTTTGCGGTTATATCAGGCACGGTGAAGATCAGCATTTCTTCGCCCGATGGTCGCAACGCGATCCTGAACCTGATCGGGGCCGGCGAGATCTTCGGAGAAATAGCCTTACTAGATAATTCGGTTCGCTCGGCCGATGCCATCGCAAATACGAACTGCGAGCTCTTCACGATTGACCGACGCGAATTCATACCCTTCGTGCGGAGCCAGCCCGGGCTCGCGATGAAGTTCATCGAATTGCTGTGCACGCGGATTCGATGGACCAGCGATCAGGTCGAACAGGTCATTCTTCAAAACCTGCCGGGCAGGCTGGCGAGCGCGTTGCTCCGGCTGACAGAAAAGCACAAGTCTTCTCCGCAAGGCCGAACCATCGCGATCACCCAGCAGGAAATCAGCGAGATGGTCGGCATGACCCGGGAGAGCATCAACAAGCAGTTGCGCGCCTGGGCAGGCCACGAATGGGTGCGTCTTGAGCACGGCGCCATCGTCGTGTTGAAGGCCGAGATGCTTCGCGAACTGGCCGAAGCGGGATCCGGTAACGAAGGCGAGGCGGGCGCGAAGTAGGGCGACCCGCAGGATCCATGCAACGCCGCCTGCAAAGCTCGCCGGCAAGGCCGGATGTCAGGATGCTTGAGGATTGGCGCCGCGTTCTATCGTGAATTCGACGTCGATCAGTCCACGTGAATGATTCATGTCCGACTGCGACATCAGCAAGGTGAGATCCTTGCCCCGGAGCGATGCAAGCACCTCCGACAGCCGCTCTGACAGCGCCGGCGCGATACCTTCGAAGGGCTCGTCGAGCAGCAGGCATTTCGTGCCGATGGCGAGCGCGCGGCCGAGGGCGACCAGCTTCTGCTGTCCGCCGCTCAACAACAGCGCCTTGCGCTGACGCATCTCAGTGAGTTCGCCGATCACCTCATAGACGAAGTCGAGCCTGGTTTTGCGGTCGAGATGATCCGAGACCCACAGCGGCAGCATGATGTTTTCTTCGACCGTGAGTTGAGGCACCAGGCAACGGTCCTCAGGCATGTAGCCGATCCCTAGCGAGGCGCGCGCATGACGCGGACTGGATGCCAGGTCGGCGCCCTCAAACCGCACCGTGCCCTGGGCGGGCTTGAGGTGTCCCATGATCGAACGCATTAGTGTGGTCTTCCCGGCGCCGTTGCGACCGACAAGGCTCACCATGGCGCCCCTGGCGATGTGCATTGAAAAGCCACGCAGCGCCGGCATGGACTGGATCTCGACGACGAGATTGTCGATTTCGAGCAATGGTGTCGCCGGGCTCATCGCACGCCTCCGGTGACGTAGCGGCGAACTTCCTGATCCTTCAAGACGTCCGAGGGCGTTCCGTCGGCCAGAATCCGGCCTTGATAGAAAGCCACCACGCGATCGGCATAGCGGTTGACGATCTCCATGTCGTGCTCGACGAACACCAGCGTCGCTGCATCCGGCGCGACGGCATGAATCACGCGCTCCATGGTCGCGAATTTCTCTTCGGCGGAAACGCCTGACGTTGGTTCGTCCAGCAACAGCAGCCTGGGGCGGCGAACCAGCGCCATGGCGATGTCGATCAACTTGCGCACGCCGCCGGCAAGCTCCGAAACCGGACGATCAGCCAGATCGGCAAGGCCAAAGCGGCTGAGGAGCTCGACGGCCTGATCATGACGGCCCTGGGCCTCCGCTGGCGCGCGAAGCGACATTCGCGTGCCAACGCCGGATATGGCCACGGTGAGATTCTCGGCGGCCGTGAGCTCGACAAATAGCTGTGGAATCTGGAAAGAGCGCGAAATCCCAAGCCGCGCCACGGTTCGGGGCGAGCACCTGCCGATGTCGATTCCGTCGAGCGCGATCGAGCCGCTGTCCGGCTTCAGGTAGCCCGTGACCATATTGACGAAGGTGGTCTTGCCCGCGCCATTGGCGCCAATCAGGCTGATCTTCTGGCTTGCCGGAATATCGAGGGAGAGCGCGTCGGCGGCGACGACCGCACCAAACCGCTTTTCGAGCGCGCGCACCGAGAGAACCGGGTTCACGGCGTGGCTCCTCTCTCGGCAGCGAGGGACGCCTTTGCCGCCGGTGTGTTCCGCTTGCGTCGGTTCCGGATCCAGAGTGAGCCGATCCCGCGAGGCAGGAACAGGATGACACCAAGAAGGAAAACGCCGAGCACAAGCTGCCAGGTATTGGGCAAATAGAGGTTCGAGAACGAACGGACCAGTTCGAGCGCCATCGAGGCCACAAAGACCGCCGCCACGCTCTGGTTGCCGGCAAGGACCGCAATAAAGACGAACTCGCCTGAGGTGGTCCAGTAAGCAAATTGCGGATCGATGTGCCGTTGCGCCATCAATGCAAACGCGCCGCTGGCGCCGGCGAAGATCGCGGCGATCACGAAATTGATCGATATGATCCGGTTGGCCGAGATACCCAGATATTCGACGCGCAGATTGTTTTCGCGCACCGCGAGGCTGGCAAGACCGAATTCGGAACGGAACAGGAAGGTCGCACCGATCCCGGCAAATCCGGTCACGATGATCGAGACGGCATACAGCATGAAGTCGGCTTCCCGCGGATCGGCGAAGCTCAGTCCAAACAATGTTGGCCGCCCCACATTGAATCCATCCGAGCCGCCGAGCGCCGTTGACTTCACCAGCGCACCGTAAAACACCATCGACAGGGCGAGCGTCAGCATGCCGAAGAAAATGCCGCTATAGCGTGCGATCAAGGGACCGATGATGAGGCCGAGCAGGCCGCCGCATGCCGCGCCGATGATCACTTGCGCCACGGCGTCGGTAAGGCCCCAGGCATTGGCGATCAATGCCACCCCATAGCCGCCGGCGGCAAAGAACAGGCCCTGGCCGAACGACACGTTTCCGGTGCGGGCCAATACCACGATGCCCAGTGCAATCAGCGCATTGGAGGCGGCAACGGTTGCCAGCGATAGCGTCCAGGTCGGGAGCACGCGGCCGAACAGCGTCACTGCCGCGACGAGCGCGATCATGACCAGGGGATGCAGATCCTTCTTCATCAAATTCGCCTTGCCGTCTCGCGCTTGAACAGACCCTCGGGGCGAAACATCAGGACGGCGGCCATGATGAGATAGATCATGAAGAGTTCAGCCTGCGGCACCAGGTGAACAGATGCCGCCCGCGCCAGTCCGACCAGAACGGCGCCGACCGCAGCGCCTTCGACGCTTCCCAGGCCGCCGATGACAACGATCGCGAAACTGAGGATGATGACGTCGGAACTGAGGCCGGGCTGCATCGATATCTTCGGCGCGGTGAGGGCACCAGCGAGGGCAGCCAGCAGGACGCCGAACGCGAAAGCAATCGCATAGACGCGGTTGACGCGCACGCCCATGCTGACGCTCATTTCCTCATTGTGTATCACGGCCAGCACGATCTTTCCGATCACGGTGCGGTTGAGTCCGAACCAGATGGCGAATCCGATCAGGATCGAAACCGGTATCAGCAGCAGGTCGTAGCCGACGTAATAGAGGCCCGCGAATTCGAGATTGCCGAACAGCTCGTATGGCTGCGTTGCATAGATCGGGTTGACGCCCCAGATCAGCTTCGTGACGTCTTCGAAGATCAGAAAGACGGCATAGGTTACGAGCAGCAGCACCACCTCGTCGCGGCCGTAGAACATCTTCAACAGGCCGCGTTCCAGCAGGAGGCCTACGGCGGATGCGATCAGGGCCACGGCGACCAGCATGGCGACGAAGCCGACGCCGGGAGGGAGGCCCCGTGCGGCGACCATCGTGACGGCACTGGCCGCGATATAGGCGCCGAGCGCATAAAAGCTGCCATGGGCGATGTTGAGTATCTTCAACACGCCGAAGACCAGCGTCAGGCCGAGGGCGACGATGAACAGCCACGAGGCCTGAATCAGGCCATCGAGAACAATCGTCAAAAAGAAATTCATGGCGTTGGCGTCACGCGAATCATTGGCTGGCAGGAATCGGCGGCGCGAACTTCACGGACGCGCCGCTTTGCAGGTTTATCGGGCGCTGGCGCAATCTAGTTGCACTTGGCGCCCTGCATGCCGCCCTTGATCCAGTCGAGCGCCTTCACACCCGGGGGAGGATTGACGCATTCGGCGGCGAAGTACTGGATATCGACCAGATCGACCCGCTTCAGATCCGGATTGTACTTGGTGCGGCTGAAGGCGATCGGCTGGATCGCCTGATGGCCGTCGGCAAGCTTCATCTGAATGAGGCCGCCGGGCGTTTGCCACTCCAGGCCGGTCATGGCCGCGACCATCTCATCTGTCGAAGGCTTCTTGCCGCCGTTCTTGCTCATGGCCTTCTCGACCGCGGCCTTCAATCCCAGGATTGCCTGTGTCATGCGATAGGACGCCTGGACCGGATAGACGCCGTTGGCGGCTTCATATCCCTTGAACAGCCAGTCGTTCAGCGGCGATTTCTGCGACATCAGGCCATAGGCGCCGCGCGCGCCGATGATGGTGCCGTCGGGCATCTTGTCGCCGAGCGGCGGCAACACGTGATCGGCGGCGCTGAACACGAGCTGGCTGCGTTTCGGCAGACCGCGAGGAGCGGATTGCAGGATGAAGGCCTGCAGATCGCCGCCCCACAGGCTGGAATAGACCACGTCCGATCCGGCGCCCACCAGTGCGGAGATTTCGGTGCCGTACTGGCCCGCGCCGAACTTGGGCAGCAGGTCCGTCTGAACCTTGACGCCGGGATAGAGTTGCTGGGCCGCGGCGACGAAGTCGGCCCGGCTATCCTGGCCCCAGGCGTAGTCCTGATTGATGGCCGACAGCGTCTCCATCTTGATGTTCTTGGCCTTCATGTACCTGATGAGGCCGACGTTATCCATCGTCGCGTGGGCGGCGGTGCGGAACACGTAGTTGTATTTGGATTCCTCGAAGATGCGCGGCGTGCCGCAATCCATTAGCACCAGCATCCTCTTCAATTCTTCGGCGATAGGAGCGACCGCAAGACAGTCGCCGGAGCCGATATAGCCGAGCACGACGTCGACATTGTCGCGCTGATAGAGGTTGCGCAATTCCTGCACCTGCTTGGTGGCGCCGCCATTCTCGTCGATGATGACGGGCTCGACCTTCATGCCGCCGAAACCGACCTTCTCGTATGGGGAGGGCGCCGCCCCCTTGTTCAATTGGTCGAGGACGAACTGCGCGCCATTGCGGGCAGGCACGCCGAAACTGTCCGCCGCCGGACCGGACAGGAATGTCACGATGCCGAGCTTGAACGTCTCTTGCGCCGACGCCGGCGCTGCCAGGGCAAGCGAAATCGCCGCGGCAGATGCGGCCAGGACAGTGCGGTCAGCCCGCCAGGAACGGCTCATGAATTCCTCCCCTCCGATGTCGACGGTGTTTCCCGCCCGATTATGTGAGCCGTGCCGTTTCGATCGGCGTCGGCCGTCACTTGCGATCAGTTTAGGCAAGCTTTTGGAGCGCGTCTATACGAGCCGAGCCCGGAAGGGAAGGCCGGGGCGACTGGCCGAGCGAGGGCTGTCGAAGATGTCGCACCAGCTCAGCGCTTTCCCTGCTCACATATCGAACACAGCCACAGCGCGAATTGGCGAGGCCGTCCCGCCGCTCCACTTCATCGGCAGGCCGATGAAGGTAAATTGGCCGCGGCCGAGCAACTCTTCCAGATTGCACAGGCTCTCGATATGGGTGATGTCGAGGTCGAGGCAAGCCTTGTGTACGAGGGCATTCACGCGGCCCTCGGGCCCAGGACGCATCGAGTCGATGCCGAAATGAACGATGCCTTGCTTCGCCAGCCATTCGGTCGCGGCGACATTCACGCCCGGGTTGTCGCTCGAATATTCCTTGCGGGGGAATGTGCGCTCGTGGTGGCCGGTGCAGAGCAGGACGGTGCCGCCCCTCGGCACCAGCACGCCGGCCTTCGCAACCGCCGCCTCGAGATCCGCCGGCGTGATCTCGGCACGCGGCGCAATGTGGCGCAGGTCGATGCAGATGCCCGGCACGATGCATTTCTCCAGCGGATACTCGTCGATCGAGATACCGCTCTTGCCGAAATGTCTGGGCGCATCGATATGGGTACCGGCGTGGTCGACCATCGAGATGAACATCGATGCCAGCCCGTGGACATTGCCGGACTCGGCAAATGACTCCTCGTGGGTCTTCCAGACGCCGTACATGACGGGCGGGTGGCCAGGATAGCTCGGCGTGCGATGATAGAGCTCGCGGCTGAGGTCGACGATTTTCACGCGAAATCTCCCCGGCCGCGAACTGCGGCGTCTGCTTAGAACCCGAACATCCTCGGCAATGCCAGCGACAGCCAGGGCACGTAGGTCACGATCATCAGCACTGTAAACATCACAAAATAGAACGGCCAGATGCCGCGCATCACTTCATCGACCGAAACCTTGCCGATCGCACAGCCAACGAACAGTGTCGTTCCCACCGGCGGCGTCAGCAAGCCGATGCCGAGATTGAGCAGCATGACGATGCCGAAATGCACGGGGTCGATGCCGAAGCTCTTCACGACAGGGAGCAGGATCGGCGTGCAGATCAGCAGCAGCGGTGCCAGGTCGAGCGCCGTGCCCAGCACCAGCAGCATGATGTTCAACCACATCAGCAGGACGTATTTGTTGCTCGATATGGCGACAAAGAAATCCGTCATCTTCGCGGGCATCTGCATCAGGGCGGCAACATAGCCGAAGCACGATGCGGTGGCGACCAGCGTCAGCACCATCGCAACGGTTTGCAGCGTCCGGTAAACCAGCAACGGTAGTTCGGACCACTTGTAGTCCCGGTAGACGAACATGGTCACGAGGAACGCCCAGACGCAGGCGACCGCACCTGCCTCGATCGGTGTGAACACGCCGGTGAGGATGCCGCCCAGCACGATGGCCAGCGTCACGATCCCCCATGTGGCGTCGCCCAGCATTTTGATCGCCTGACGAACGGGCACCGGCTCGCCCTTGGGATGCTTGTCGCGGTAAGCGTAGAACAAGCAGAGCAGCATCAGCGAAAAGCCAAGCAGCAGTCCCGGCAGCACGCCGGCGAGAAACAGACTCGTGATCGACACCACGCCACCGGTGGCCAGCGAGTAGATCACCGAGTTGTGGCTCGGCGGCACGATGATCGCCTGCAG